>CAYUUJ010000068.1:0-8026 GCA_964447845.1 uncultured Anaerolineaceae bacterium | reverse complement strand
GTGTCGATCCCATTCGGGATGACCAGCATCTTGTTTCTTGGATATCCGTATTGAACATGACTTTCCAGCGCAGTCCTGGAGCAGCATATGATCCGCGCCGGGATAAGCCCGGAAAGCAGGGCATTCAAGCGGACCACATTGAAAGTGGTTGGTTTTAGCGTGTTGGCCTGCGAGAGCGTGTGATGGATTCCCCACACGACCGCTGCCCGGGAGAATATCCGACCTACGATGCCGCCGATCAGGTCCGCGTGATAGAGCCAGGTCTGGATCAGGTCAGGTTGGAAAGCTCGAATGGCACGGCCCAATTTCAATAATTCAGATGGGTAGGGTCTGCCTGGCTGCATGCTCAGGTGCTGGACCGGAATGCCCATGACCTCGATCTCCTCGGCAACCCGGCCCCCACCTACCAATGAAATTACGCGATACTGATCTTGATCGTTTTTCCGGGTTTTCAAAAACTGCTGGAGGACGCTCTGCGCCCCTCCGACCCCCAGCGCAGTAATAATGTGCAGGACCTTCATCGGGCCTGGAAAAATCGTGCTATTGAAAATTTATTCTTATGTCGCATGATCAAACTCATGGGTATTGCAATTAATTCATGGATTCAAGGATCATTATATACCGGGCGGCTGTGTTCTGAATAGAGAATTGTTGCGAGAATCGAATGAGCGCTTTTTTGTCGACAGTCTGTTCGAGGCATTGCTGAATTGCACCCGCCAGGGCCGGCACGTCGTCGAGCGGAACCAGTCTGCCATACCGTCCATTTTCGAAGATCTCTCCGGGCCCACCGGGACAGTCCGTTGAAATGATCGGCGCGCCGCAAGCCAGCGCTTCGATAACGACATTGGCAAAGCCCTCCCATTTTGACGATAAGACAAAAGCATTACAGCGAGCCAGGAATGGAAATGGATTGTCCACGAACCCCGGGAAATCCACACGATCCAGCACGCCTAATTCCTCAGCCAAAGCCAACAGTTGTGCCTGCTCCGGACCCTCGCCGAGGATGATCAGCCGATTTCTCGCTCCCGGCAGAAGCGCAAAGGCGCGCAGTAGCAGCCTGAAATTTTTCTGCGCGCTCAACCGTCCGATCCCCAGGACCAATTTAAAGTCATCCTGCGCGAGCCATGGATGCCCGACTTGCTCGGAGGCTTGAACACGGATTTTCGCAGTATCCAGCCCGTTGTGAATGACCTGCACTTCCTGCTTGAGTCCGAACGCGGATAGACTTTGCGCAGCCGCGCGTGAAACAGCCACAACCTTGCTGGCGGCTGGATAAAAAAGTCTGATCAGCAGCGGGCGCAGTATTTCGAAGAGACCGCGGCTCCCCTGCCTGGCGCCATGCAGCGCGATATGTTCACACACCACCAGGCGCCGCGGCTGTCCGCTCAGCGCGCGCGCCAGGATCGCCAGTAGGTTAATATGTGTTTGCGCAGAGATCAGGACCTCGGGCTTTGACGCTGACAGATAACGCATAAGCTTTATCAACGCTCTCCCGGCCCGCAGGCATTCCAGATCGACCAGTTCACAGTTCTCAGGGACCTCTTTTCGAACAGGTCCCTGTGCGTTGACTGCCACCAGCGTGACGGCGTATCCGTTCCGGATGAATTCAGCCACCAGACGCACGGTAGCCTTCTGGATCCCGCCGCCTGCCAGCGAGGCGATTAGAAAGGTCACATTCTTGTGCATGGCGTCTATCGCCGAAAACAGGGAATCGAAGGAGGATGTGATCGCATTAGATATACCCGTACCGGAGGGATAACAAGCCGGCGCCTGCGTAAAATGCCAGCCTGACACGCGACTCCAACTTCACGGCAGGAAGAGGTCCAAGCCGTAACGCAGCCGGACCGGATGTACGGTGGCGCGACCCACTCTCCATGTGACGATAAGAGATGGGCTTGCCCGAGGCTATGTGATCCCGGATACTTTTCACATCGATCCCTGCGGCGCGGCCGACAGAGTCCAGGGAACCGTCCGGATCCGATAACAAATCCTCATAGCGGATCCGCACGCCTCCCGATCGACTCATCAGCATGGCGCGCTCTGCCGCGTAGTTGGTAATCGACCACCTCAAGCCGAGCCGCATGACCTTTCGCAGGAAGTCCGGTTCGCGGGGAGAGAGGTTATTACGCTTAATATTAGAGTCAACATAACTAAGCCCGTTTCTGACCAGATGGAGGATGGTCACGTCCAATCCATCCATCGCCGAGATTGCGTTGGCGCGCCCTGGTTTTTTGGAACTGTCGACGATGATCGGCCGTCCACTCACTGAGCACAAGCTTTGGTACAACGTGGTTGTCAGGCGAGCATACTCTGCATACTCATTACTTCGGTCCGTCTTCGCGCCTAACAAATAAGGCCACGCATAGGATGTGCTTTCTATCCTCTCCTGCAATTGGATGTACCTGGGCAAAGTATTCGGATGCGAGCCGTTCAGCCACTGCGCACGCACGGCGCTCCAGAACTCGCAGTCCGTACTTAACTTTCCGCAAGCGCACACTCTTTCCGGGTCGAGCCCGTACTTGGTCCACATGAACAGTTCACTGGACGGTTCCATGGCAGGATGCACACCCAACAGCGCGCAGAAAATCGTGGATCCGCTGAAAGCTTGGCCGGCAATATAGAGGACCCGAGGCTTCATCGTTAACTCCAATGAGACAGGTCGCGCCCGATGAGCGCTGAAAGGTCGGAGCGCTCGGAGGCGTAGCGGGATTTCAGGTATTGTTCCGCCTCAACGCCGATCGCCGGATACTCAAATTCCCTTTGATTTATTCTGAGCAGGAACAATTTCATGCGATGCCAGATCGGGAAGGGGATCAGGTGTTTGCCAAGATCCTTGCCCCGCGAAGGCCCTCGAATCAGTTGATGCAAGCCCCGGTGGCGCGGCGTGACCGCTGCGTTACTTTGAATTGAATTAAATTCGAAATCCGCCCGAATACCCAGGAATGTGCAAATCTTCCTTAGCGCGCCTGCCGGGTCCGTTTGCAGGTCCTCCAGTAAGAGAATGTGAAAATGCTCTGATGGGAAATCATTCAGGTACGCACGAATCTGAGAGGCATAGCGACCGCCGCGGTAATAGCCATACCGCATAGATCCGTAAAATTCCAACTCGGCCCAGTCCTGCCGGATTCGGTCCTCTTCGGCTTTCAGGGCTTCGATGAATGGCAGGGTTTCCTGTCCTTCCCTGATCATGTTCCAGTACCAGGCATGCGCGCGTTGAACAGGCTCTCGCAGGATGACGATGAACCTGACCGGTTTGGCTCCGTAGACTTGCTTGATCCGGGGAAAGACTTTTTCCGCCCAGTAGAGATAATGTGGCGTAGCCTCACCGCGCATCGGGAATCTGCCGCCGTCAGCAAAGAAAGTCCGGCTGTACCAGTCCACCCCGCGTGCGAAATAATCATCACGGCTGAAGAACATGGGCTCCTTATCGAATGAAAGATAAAGCTCCGGGTGCTGACGCAACAGGTCATATAGGCTGGTCGTTCCGGCCTTGGCTGCTCCTAGAAGGAAGAAGTTTGGCAAGATTGCGGAGTCCACGGTCAGTCTCAGATACTCTCCAGCACTCGTTTGGATCGGCTCCGCCAGGTGTAATGTTTCCGGAAGTCGTCGTGCGCTGCACGGCCGAGGGCATTGCGCAAATCCGCGTCCGCGCGCAATCTTTCCACAGCGGCCGCCCAGCCCTGGACGTCATCCGGATCACACAACAGCGCCGTGCGCTCGTGCTTGAGGATTTCGCGATAGACAGGCAGCTCCGAACAGATGATGGGCTTGCCTGCGGCCATATATTCGATGATCTTGAGTGGAGAAAGCCATCGAGTTTGAAGTTTCTCGTCGACAAGGCTGTGCTGCATACGTTGATACGGAGCCAGCAGAACGTCGAACGAACGCCGGTACTTGTCCGCTTCGGACGGCTGAACCTGGCCATAAAATGTGATATTCTCGATATCCTTCAGCTTTCCGCGCCAGTGCTGTACCTCAAGCGGGCTGCCGCCCACCACATGATAGTTTACCTGCGGGGTGAGCAATGGGAGTTTCGCCAGAAGTTCCATGCCCTTGCCTGAGCGCAGCCCGCCGATATAGCCGGCGTGAAAGCCATGCCTGTCCAGGTCTAATAACTTTCCGGACAGAGCGTTATCGGCGGCTCCGTTTGGCGCCACGCACAGCCGTGCCTCAGACACTTCGTACCTGTTCTGCAAGTGTCCCGCCAGGGAGCCGGAGGTCGCCACTACTCGTTTCAGTTTGGTACTGGATAACAAATGGATGAACATGAATTTGAGCAGTGGTTCCCGGCTGCTAATGGGATCGTGTAGTTCCAGAACGGCCGGCAAGCCGAGTTTGGTGCTGAAAAAACAGCCCGCGATGGAGCGGGTATAGACCAGGTCCGGCTGCAATTGCCTTGCGCGTCGGGCTGCCAGCCAGGCATACAAGTATCCACGCCCTTTGATGGGCAGCCATGGCAGCCATTCGATCGGGAAGGTGGACTCAATGCCATAAAAGCGATATGGATCCGCATGCGGGATGCGCTCGGGCCTGTCGGGGGCGAGCAGACGGATCTCATGGCCGTCCCGGGCAAAAGCCTGGCACATCTGCATCACTTGAATGCTGTTGGCGCGGTCATGGCTGGGCAGCGCTGAGGACGCAAGATAAAGGATGCGCATGAAATTCCTTCATCCTTTACCAAGTTTGAGAAAACCTGAAATCCTGCCCAGATCCGTCATTACCCGGCACAGCCATGCAAGACACCAAATGGACCAGAACTGCCGCTCCATATCGGGAGTGCCGCGTTCACGGATGAGGTCGCGAACGGTACTTATCCGCTCCGGAAAAAGATCCCTTAATACCCATCTTATGATTTCGAGGTTGCCGCGGCCGCGATTCCGCCAGAGCGCGGGATGCCCGCTGCCCAGGCGATGGTGCTTTTTCAGGAGCTCCACCAGCCCGCGGGTCGGATGCAGAACTTCTGCCAGGGGAGCGTACACCAACTTGAATCCCGCCTTCGTCGCATTACCAGTCCAAAACGCATCTACGCCGGACGTAACGTACGTGGGGAAAGGCCCCATTGCCTCAAAAACGCTCCGCCGCACGAACAGATTGGCCGTTGGGGCGGAACCGCGCAGCCTGACCGATCGTTCGATATGAAAATGCGCTAATTGATCGTACGATTCCGCGATTCCCGGATGCGATGGAGGAATGAAAGTTACCTTACCTGCCACCAGATCTGCCTGCTGTGAATGTAGCGCCTCGAGCCCCATCTCGATCCAGCCCGATCTGGGTATACAATCAGAATCGATGAACGCAATGGTCTCTCCGACCGCTCTTTCAAGCCCGGCGTTGCGGGCCACATACGAGTTCCTCACGGAACCCTCAACCAACGCTTGAACCAGGTCATGATAAAGATCCGCGTATTTATGCGCCACTGCCAGGGTGTTATCTTTTGAGTCGTTATCGACGACCAGGACTTCGTACCATTTCCGAGGGTAGGATTGGTTAACGAGTGCTTGCAGCAGCGCCTCCAGCCCATCAGGATTGTTTTGGACAGGAATGATGACAGATATACGTTTCACTGAGATCGACCTATAACTGAAAGTTATGATCGGGCAGACGGGTGGCTTCATACAGCCTGGCTGCCAGCGTCACAGGATCGCTGGTGCCGCCGGCCTGCATGAGCCCGGTGGAAATATCGAAACATCTGGAAAACTGCGTCTGCAGATATTCCCTGGCCGCGTCGGCCATCCCGGTTCGCAGGACCTGCAGAGCAAATGCGATCTCGATACCGGCCGGATTATAGAGGTAGCAATACGGATTTCCTTGCGCCAGCCGATCAAATTGGCCGGAATCGATCGACTGCCACATCGGGTCCAGCCTTCGGGTGATCCAGACTGGATGCGAGGGATGGATCTGTTTCAGCAGTGCCAAGCCATACAGGTTGAAGGAATGATACCCAACATTGCGGGGGCTTTTGTGGAAATTCTGATATCCGGATCGCAAGCGCCGAATAAACTTCCCACACCGATTCATTATGGATAAGCCGGGGAGCGTGAAGTTGTGGGCGATGATCCCATGCGGCCCGAATCGGAGATATTTTTTAAAGCAGTCGATAAATCGCAGGGTGCGAGACCTGATTTCCTGCAGGCCGGGACTCGATCCGGTGGTCAGCATTCCACCCGCGGCCGCCAGCCAGACATGTTGGTTGAATACGCCCATCGGACGGGCGGCTGTTGTGCCATCCACGTTTAGCCGACGCCATAATGCAGTTGAATAATCGAAGGGGTGCTGTAAAAAGAGCTGCTCTGCAAGCTTCCCCAGTTCGGGCCTTTCGAGTTGAAGGGATCCAATGCCAAGCGCCTCGATTGTCCATGCCTGGCCGATCAATCCATTGCCGGGATCTTTTCCAGGAGTGTTCCGGTGCCAGAAGGCTGCGCCCATGGGCCGCGCCTCGGGACTGGCGAGGTAGTCGGCCGCGCGGCCCGCAGCCTTCAGAAAGACAGGCTTGCCGGTCAGGCTGTGCACCTTGAGGAATGTAATCAGCCAATAACCGGTATTGCGAACCGGGGTTTGGGGGTCATTCCACGGACCGTTGCGGCCGGGTGGCATCGCACCGTCACTTCCCTGCAACTCAAGCGCAGCGACGGCGCTTCGTTCGATGAGATCGTATAAGCTTACATTCATTTTCTCTACTGGCAATTTCCATTTTGATCACAGACGGGTTCCGGCAGCGGACAATGCGGCAGGCGCCACGGGGAACGCTCGTAGATGCGGACCGGCGGTCCGCTCAAGATCACGGTGGCGGCCTCCAAGTGATCATCCTGCCTGCAACCGATCACGATCGCTTCGCTAAGCTGAGGTATATTATCCGACAGAGGTCCGACCAGACGAACCTTACTCAACCCGTTCGGACCGATCAAAGAAAAAACCAGTACAGGATATTCCTCTGGATTTTTTACACTGGATAAAAACAATTCTCCGCTCGCAAATCGAGGCGAGTAGCGCGGATACATTATTTTACCAACAACCATGATTCCGCCCTCATCCAACAAATCATTGATATACATTCGCTGCTCGGGAGTAACCTGATCCGGGCTGTACATGGCGATCCGATTGCTTAATTCAACAACGCTGACTCTTGCATAAACGCGCGGGAAGGCAAGGTCCGGGAGGACAAGCAGGAGGCCGATGAGCAGCAAACCGATAGCCGGCCAGGCTGCGGTGCGGAACAAGTCCCTTCTGAACGGACCGGGCGATCTGGAGGTGGATGGGCCCGCGCCGGCAGGCGCCAGCAAGCCGAGAGTTTGCAAACACCAAAGCGCGGCTTGCATCAGACCGATCATAAAATAAAGCGCGACGATCCAATCCACGGGTACGACGTAGCGGCCGCCGGATGTGCGCGCCAGGGAATTCGCCAAATGGTATCCGAGAAAGAATCCGCCGGGCAAAAGACCGGCAAATCCGTTGCGTTTCCAGGCAGTCAGGAGCCCGAGCCCCAGCAAACACAGATTGAGACCGAGCAGAAATGTCCGCCCGGCAGTCAGGCTTCCGTCCCAGCGGACGCTCCAGTATGAATTTTCTGCTTTGACGGTGGTCCTGAGGTCATGCAATTCAAAGGAATCCGGCAAAGTAAGGATGGAAGTGATCACACTGCGCGCGAAATGGTTGGCGAGCACGCCGACGTCGAGTTGCGACCTCTGGAGGGTGGCAATCGGCGAGGAATAATAACCCTCGTCCCAGTCAGAGTTATTCCATTGTTGCAGATCAACATCCCATTCCCACTGAGGCGGTACGCCGGATGGCACGTCTGTTGGCAGCGGTTGTTGGGGGCCCAAATATCGAGCCAGGACGCTCATGATCTTTTGTAAACCGGAGGGAACGAATCCGTTGCTGGCTCCTATGTTACTCCGTATTTCCCAGGGAGCACTCGCTACAATATAACCGGCAGCGAATAGCGCCAACCCGGCCATCAACCATGCTTTTGGGAACTTGCGGTACACAAGATAGGAAAGCAGCAGGATGGCTGGAAGGGCACCCAACA
>CAYUUJ010000067.1:0-8144 GCA_964447845.1 uncultured Anaerolineaceae bacterium | reverse complement strand
TACCGTCAGCATGGACTGGGTGGTGCGCAAGACGGTGCATTTCTTCAAACACGAGTCGTGCGGCAAATGCACGCCCTGCCGCGAGGGAACGTACTGGATGTCTCATCTCGTGGATCGCATCCATGAAGATGGATCGCAGGGCGATGTGGATTTGCTATTGAACGTCGCCAAACAAATGCAGGGCAAATGTCTGTGCGCGCTGGGTGAATTCTCCACCATGGCCGTCGTTACCGGGATCGAAAGATTCCCGCAGGATTTCAAGAGAACGCCCGCGCCCATCTCCACAAGCGAACGGGCAAGTGAGGGGGCCGAGTCCGCATGACGAAACAGATCACGCTCACGATCGACGGGAGACAGGTCACGGTCTCGGAGGGAACGCTGGTGGTCGACGCGGCCAAACTGGTGGCTCTCGACATCCCCGTCTTTTGCTATCACCCCAAGATGGAACCGGTCGGCATGTGTCGTATGTGCCTGGTGGAGATCGGCCGCCCGGTGGTGGACCGCGCTTCCAGCCAGGTGGTGATGGAGAACGGCGCGCCGAAGATCGCATTCCTGCCCAAACTCGAGACCGCCTGTACGAACTTTGTTTCAGACGGGATGGTTGTGCTGAGCCAGTCTGCCAAGGCGCGCGAAGGGCAGAAGAGCACGGTCGAATTCCTGCTGACCTCGCACCCGCTGGACTGCCCGATCTGCGACAAAGGCGGCGAGTGCCCGCTTCAGAATCTGACCATGGCGTATGGTCCGGGTAAGAGCCGTTTCCTGTATGACGAGAAAATGCATCTCGCCAAACAAAAGCCGCTCGGCGAACTGATCTATCTCGACCAGGAACGCTGCATCCAATGCGCGCGCTGTATTCGATTTCAAGACGAGATCGTGGGCGAGTCGGTGCTCGGCTTTGATGACCGCGCCCGCTCGATGCAGATCGTCTCTCTTTCGGACCCCGGGTTTGATTCCGTTTTCTCCGGCAACACCACCGACATCTGCCCGGTCGGCGCGCTGACAACGGCCGACTTCCGTTTTCAGGCACGGCCATGGGAGCTGGACGCCACGGCCTCGATCTGCACGCAATGCCCGGTGGGTTGCAACACCACACTCAACACGCGCCGCGAGGCCCGTTCGGGCGGTGAGATCGTGGTTAAGCGCGTCATGCCGCGCCAGAACGAGGAAGTCAACGAGATCTGGATCTGCGACAAGGGCCGCTTCGCCTATCATTATCCGGAGAGCAAAACGCGGCTCACGCGGCCGCTCGTCCGCAGGGACGGCAAACTTTCGCGCGTTTCCTGGAACACCGCTGTCGAAATGGCCGGTGAGAAAATCGGCGCGGCCCGCAAGAATACGGTGGTGCTGGCCTCGGGACGGCTCTCCAACGAGGACTTATACAATCTGAAAACACTGGCCGACGGACTCGGCGGCCAGGCGCTGCTTTATTCCGAAATGGGCGGCGGCGATCTGACAGTGCAGCTCGGCGTGGGACAAGGGGCCAACCTGGGCATGCTCGGTAAAGGCGACACCATACTGGTGGTGGCCTCCGACCTATATGAAGAAGCCCCGATCTGGTGGCTGCGCATCAAGCAGGCCGCAGACCGCGGCGCGACGTTGATCGTTGCAAACCCGCGCGGCACCAAGCTGGATAAGTTTGCTGCCTTCCCGGTGCGTTATGAATATGGGGATGAAGTTAAGACCGTAAAAGGTCTGATCAAGAAAAGCAAGATTGGCGATGCGCTAACCCAGGCTAATAACCTGGTTATCTTCTTCGGTAGTGAAGGCCTCGGCCTGACGGGCTCCTCCAATCTGGCGGCTGCCTGCGCAAAATTGCTGCAGGACACGGAACATATCGGCAAACCCAACAGCGGTCTGGTCGGTGTGTGGCAGCGCGCCAATGATCAGGGCGCCTGGGAGCTTGGCTTTCGGCCCGCAGAAAAATTGCAGTCCGCTTTCGATAAGGCGGATGTGGTCTACATCGTCGGGGCGGACCCCATTGGCGATGGGGTTATAAAGGTGAAAAACGTAAAGCGTAAACCATTTGTGGTGGTGCAGGAACTGTTGGAGACCGAGACCACTGCGATCGCGGATGTGGTCCTGCCGGTTCAGGCCTACAGCGAGCGGGAGGGGACGTACACCTCCGGTGAGCGGCGCGTGCAGCGATTCTATGCAGCCGAACCGCCGAAAGGCGAGACGCGCCCGGACTTTGCCATCACTGCCCAGGTCGCCCAGGAGGCGGGCATCATCATGGAAGGCACGTCGCCGAAGGTGGTGTTTGACATTCTGGCAGTTTCTGTAAAAGCCTTTGAAGATCTGAATTATTCGAAGCTTGCACAGGTCAAGCCGCAATGGCCCATCGTCGGGCGCGGTGACATGTATTACGGCGGCACGACCTATGAAAATACGCAGGGGCTGGGAGTCCAACTCGCCTCGGGCGCGCAACGCGGCGAAACGGTACGCGTGCCGAGGGTCCAGAAAGAAGCGGCTCTTCGTCCAAAAGAAAAAGAACTGCTGGCCGTCCCGATCACGAAGTTATATGACCGCGGCCACACCGTCCGGCCGGCGTCATTGCTCGACCCGCGCGTCGGTGAGCCGACTGTTTCCCTGCATCCGGAGGCGGCTGAGCGATTGGGCCTGCAGGCCGGGAAGCGTGTGAAGATCAGTTTTGACGGGGTGAGCGGGGAAGCCCTGGTGAAGATCGACGCGACCATCTCCGCGCACGTGGCGCTGGTACCGCGCAGCATGGGCCTCGCGATCCATGAACCTATTCCGGCGAAGGTGAAGTGAGATGGATTGGATATCCTGGCTCGAGTTGTTCGCTAAATCGCTGATCCTGATCCTGGCCTTGCTGGGCGGGTTTGCCTACCTGACCTGGCTGGAACGCCGCGTGCTGGCGCGCATGCAAACGCGCATCGGCCCGAACCGCGCCGGACCGCAAGGTTTGTTGCAGCCGATCGCAGATGCGGTCAAGCTCATCTTTAAAGAGGAATTCACGCCGGCCAGGGTCTATAAGATCGTCTTCTTCGTGGCCCCGATCCTGACGGTGGTGTCGGCGCTGGTGATCGCGGCGGTCATCCCGTGGGGCCGCAGTATTAATTTTTTCGGCCGTGAGATCACGCTTTATATCGCGGATATCAACGTGGGCGTGTTGTATTTGATGTCGATCGCCTCGATCGCGGTGTATGGGATCGTGCTGGCCGGCTGGTCGAGTAACAACAAGTATGCCATGCTGGGCGGCTTGCGATCCACCGCCCAGATGATCTCCTATGAATTAGCGCTCGGGCTTTCGTTGGTGCCTGTCATACTGCTGGCGAACTCGATGAGCATGCTGGAGATCGTCGAGGCGCAGAAGCCCGTGTGGTTCGGGGTGCTGCAGCCGGTGGGCGCGCTGATCTTCTTTATCGCCACGCTGGCGGAGGTCAATCGCGCGCCGTTCGATATGCCGGAAGCCGAACAGGAGCTCACCGCCGGCTATCACACGGAATACTCCGGCATGAAATTCGCCTTGTTCTTTATGGCCGAATACACGAAGATGATCGTGATCAGCGCCATTGCGGCCGCCTTGTTCCTCGGCGGATTCCTCGGGCCGGGTGTGGATCGTTTCCCGCTGCTCGGTCCCGTATATATGTTCTTCAAGATCCTGGCCCTGTTGTTTATCATGATCTGGGTGCGCGCCACCTGGCCGCGCATCCGGTACGACCGGTTGATGTCCTTCGGTTGGAAAGTGCTGCTGCCTCTCTCGCTGGCGGTGATCTTCATCACCGCGCTGGGCATTTTGCTGGCGGAACAATTCGGCCCGCTGTATATCTGGATGATCCCGCTGCTCTCCCTGCTGGCCGGTTTTATCACCGTGGCGTTCGTAGACCACGCTTTAAGGAGAAAGATCTATGCGACTCGTTGAACCCGTTGTGGAATTGGGCAGGGGATTGTGGCGCACGTTCAGTGCGATGTTCGAGCGCCCGGTGACGATCCAATATCCGGAGGAGAAGCGGCCGGTGCGGGCGCGTTTCCGCGGACGCCACGTGTTGAAGCGCTACGACAACGGGCTGGAGAAATGCATCGGCTGCTCACTGTGCGCGGCAGCCTGTCCATCCGACGCGATCTTCGTCGAATCAGCCGCCAACACGGACGAACAACGCTTCTCACCGGGAGAGCGCTATGCCTCCACCTACGAGATCAACATGCTGCGCTGCATCTTCTGCGGCTACTGCGAGGACGCCTGCCCGACGGAAGCCATCGTGCTGGGCGACAACTATGAATTGAGCTTTACCAGCCGCGGAGAAGCGATCTATTCGAAGGATATGCTGATCGAGCCCCTGGCGCCCGGCGGGCAGCTCACCCCGCAAAAGACCACGCCCGGCTTGTACACACGTTCCGTGCCGCCGATGGAAAACCCAAGCGATTGACGATTTACGATTGACGATTGGCTGAAAAATCGCAAATACAATCGTAAATCGTAAATCAAAAATCGTAAATTTGAGATTATGGATCTAATTCTCTTCCTCACGCTAGCCTTGATCGCCACTGCAACTGCCCTTGGCATGCTGCTGAGCCGCCACGCGGTCTATTCGGCGCTTTTTTTGGTACTGAACTTTGCGACGGTGGCGGTGTTTTTCCTGCTGCTGGGCGCGCCGTTGGTGGCCATGGCCCAGGTGACGGTGTATGCCGGCGCGATCATGGTGTTGTTCTTGTTCGTGATCATGCTGTTGGGTGCGGGCAGCCTGCCGCCTTCCCAGGCTCTGCCGTGGCAGAGACCGCTGGCGATCATCCTGGCTTTGGCACTGGTCAGCGAGACGATTTACCTTTTGCTGGCGCGCGCCCGCTCCGCGGCGCTGGTCGCTCAGCCGGAGGCTTCGCTTAACACGGTCGAATCGCTGCGCGAACTTGGTATGACCTTATTCAATGATTATCTTCTGCCCTTTGAAGTGACCTCGGTGCTCCTGCTGGTGGCGATGGTGGGCGCGATCGTTCTGACCAAAAAAGAGAAGGGAGGCTGAGGAAGAATTGCTGAATGCTGAATGCTGATTGGCAGATTCCGCAGTGAATTCTCCTTTGTAAACATCCCATGGTCCCTGTTGATTACTACATCATCCTCTCCGCCATCTTATTCACCATCGGCGCGCTCGGGGTGTTGATCCGCCGTAACCCTCTGATCATGTTCATGTCGATCGAGCTGATGTTGAACGCCGCCAATCTGGCTTTCGTGGCTTTCGACCGGACGACCTTCAGCGGCCAGATCTTTGTCTTTTTTGTGATCGCCGTGGCGGCGGCAGAAGTGGCCGTGGGCCTGGCCCTGATCGTGATCATCTTCAAATCCCGCCGTGATGTCAACGTGGACGATATAAATGCGCTTAAAGGATAGAGGATAGAGGAAAGAGAGTAGAGAATAGAAAATAGAGACTAGTCTCTACTCTCTACTCTCTACTCTCTTCAGGTAAGCATATGCAGTTAAACGAATTAACATCTTCCGGTTTTTTCTTTCTCGCTCCCTGGCTTGTCTTCGCGCCGGTCGTTGGTTTGCTGGTCAACGCCGTCTTCGGCGGCCGGTTCAGCGAAAAGACCATCGGCGCGATCGCCAGTGCGGCTTCGGGCGCGACCTTCATCGTCTCGCTTCTGCTGACGGTTTCCCTGGCAGCCCATCACGGGGAGGCTGTCAGTGTTCCGTTCGCGGAATGGATCCATATTGGTGCTCTGCAGCTCGATTGGACCTTCCGCGTCGATACTTTATCCACCACCATGATGCTGGTGGTCTCGGGCGTGGGGACCTTGATCCACATCTACGCCATCGGCTACATGCACGAGGACGTGCGCCATAAGCACGACCCAAAACGGTTCGGCCGTTTCTTTATCTTCCTGAATTTATTCATCGCCGCCATGATGATCCTGGTCAGCGGCGACTCCTACCTGATGTTGTTCGTCGGCTGGGAGGGCGTGGGTTTGTGCTCGTTCCTCTTGATCGGTTTCTGGTTCGAGATGGACACGCTCGGCCGTCCCTCGTGGGCAAACTCAGACGCCGCCAAGAAGGCCTTCGTGGTCAACCGCATCGGTGACTTCGGCTTCCTGATCGCGGCCTTCCTGATGTTTACCTATTTCGGCTCGCTTCAATTCGATCAAGTCTTCGCGGCCGCCCCGGGCATCTCTTCGGGAATCATCTTCGCCGTCACGCTTTTCCTGCTGCTCGGCGTAGCCGGCAAATCTGCGCAGATCCCGTTGTACGTCTGGCTGCCCGACGCGATGGCCGGTCCGACCCCGGTCTCGGCTTTGATCCATGCCGCGACCATGGTCACGGCAGGTGTCTACCTGATCGCGCGTTCCGCGCCGCTGTATAGCCTGGTCCCTGAAGCTCAGCACGCCGTGGCAATGACCGGTGCGATCACGGCCCTCTTTGCCGCAACGATCGCCGTCGGACAGTATGACATCAAGAAAGTGCTTGCCTATTCCACCATCTCACAGCTCGGCTTCATGGTGGCGGCCGCGGGGATGGGCGCGTATGTGGCGGGCATGTTCCATCTGATCACGCATGCTTTCTTTAAAGCGCTGCTCTTCCTATCAGCAGGCTCGGTCATCCTCGGCCTGGAGCGCGGGCATCATCATACGGCTAAACACCCCTCGACTGGGCTCGGGGCAGGCTCCGGACACCAAGGTCACAAAGGAAGCCATTCGGAAGAAGTCTTTGACCCCGGCGACATGCGCAACATGGGCGGCTTGCGCAAGACCATGCCCATCACATTCTGGCTCTACATGATCGGCACGCTGGCGCTGGCGGGCATCCCGCCGTTGGCAGGTTTCTGGTCCAAGGACGAGATCCTGCTGGATGCCAGCCATCATTTCCCAACGGTGTATTGGTTATTGACGGCCGCGGCCTTCCTGACCGCTTTCTATATGGGGCGGCAGATCTGGCTGGTGTTCTTTGGAAAAGCGCGGCACCCCGCCGCGGCCAATGCCGAGGAAAGTCCGAAGGTCATCACCATCCCGCTTATGATCCTGGCATTTCTCTCCGTCTTCGGTGGCGTTCTCAACCTGCCGACAGTTGCGGGGGTGGTGCTGCCTGGCGCACATGCACTGAGTGAATGGCTCGGCCATACGCTTGGTGAAGTGGAAGCAGGAGTCCTCGATCCCCAGGTTGCCATTATTTCCACCGGGCTGGCATTGATCGCCATTCTATTCTCATGGCTGCTGTACGGACGACAGCCTGTGCCGAAACGTCAGACCGACCCGTTGAAGAGACTGCTGGGTCCGCTCTTTACAGGCATGGAGAATAAATGGTTCGTGGACGAAGGCTATCGCGCCCTGATCGTTGACCCTTACGAGCGCATCTCGCGCTTCCTGGCGGACGTGATCGACTGGCGCTTCTGGCACGATTGGTTTCACGAAAAGGTCATCTTCGGGTCGTATAACTGGATCAGTGGTACTGTTTTGAATCTGCGGGTTGATACGCAATTTATTGATGGCTTTATCGTCAATACTATCTTGGCGAACGGAACGAAATTGTTATCAGCCAGCCTGCGCCGCGTCCAGAACGGTTTTGTGCGCTCGTACGCGTTATCTGTGCTTTTAGGAGTGGTTCTGATTTTAGGATACCTGCTCTTGAAATAACGTCAAACGTCGAACGTCCAACGTCTCGACCTTTGACGTTTGACGTTTGACGTTCGACGAAATCGCAACTGAGGTAATTATGGCATTTATTCTTCAACCCCTTACTCTGCTCACCTTCTTCCCACTGTTGGGCGTGCTGGTATTGCTGTTCATCCCCAATAACCGGAAGGATGCGCTGCGTTGGACCACGCTGATCACCACCTTGATCACGTTCGTGCTTTCGATCTGGGTGCTGACGATGTTCGACGCCTCCAATCCGGACCTGCAGCTGGTGGCGCGTTACAACTGGATCACCGTCGCCGGATGGAACATCCAGTACTTCCTCGGCGTGGACGGACTGAGCATCCTGCTCATTTTGCTGACCACGCTGCTCACGCCGCTCTCGATCCTCTCCACGTGGACCTCGGTGGAAGAGCGCGTCAAGGACTTCATGCTCTTCTTCCTGCTACTCGAAGTAGGCATGACCGGCGTCTTCCTGGCGCAGGATCTATTCCTGTTCTACATCTTCTGGGAGTTCACCCTGATCCCGATGTATTTCCTGATCGGTGTATGGGGCGGACCGCGCC
>CAYUUJ010000066.1:0-8172 GCA_964447845.1 uncultured Anaerolineaceae bacterium | reverse complement strand
GACGAATCCTGTATAATGATCGAGTAATACGAAAAAGGCAAATCCGGTGAAAGCCGGAGACGCAAAGCCAACGGGTCTAACTCCACTAGATGGACATGATTGCCAGGCCGCCGAAACAGTTTATTTTTGACTGACATTATTGCGGCGGACCTGGCAATCGACCCAGGCCCGCCGTTCTTGTTTTACATCGCACATTAAAAAGTTCGTACCGATAAGGGCAAATCCGGTGAAAACCGGAGACGCAAAGCCAACGGGTCTAACTCCACTAGCGTGGACAGGATTGCCAGGCCGCCGAAAACGATGAGAGCATCGCGCTACCGCGCGACATCTCACGAAAATCAGGCTCCGCGCCTCTGGAAACTTGGGTGCCCTTGTCAGAAAGTTAGACAATGGCATTCAATAAAATTTCCAAGCACATCCTGTCCGCAATTACCCTGGCGATCTCCTTCGCTTTCCTGGCCCCGCTGCCCGTTTTAGCTGACGACGGGAACAACAATCCGGCTGACCAGCCACACGGGGTCGTCACAACCGGTGTTTACGTCAAAGATGAGTTCACCCTGCCCGTAATCCAACAGACATACAGCAGCTTTGTCTCCAATGAAGACAATACAGTTACGCAGTTTAGCATGGCCGCCCAATACGGGACAATCGGCCTGCTCGCACACAATTATCTGGCCGGGCAGAAATTCTTCGATCTCGAGATCGGCCAGCAGATCTACATTTTTCATGGCTCGGAAACCATCGAAGTGTTCGTGATCACCGAGATCCTCGAATATCAAGCGGTTTCTCCCAACAGCCCGTACAGCGATTTCACAGACCTGGCGACCGGTAAGACCCTGAATGCCAACGACCTTTTCCATAAAGTTTACATGGGCGACCGCCACCTCACCTTCCAAACCTGCATCGAGAAAGATGGCGATCAGAGCTGGGGTCGTTTGTTTGTGATCGCTGAACCGCTCCAGACTGAAGAAACCCTGGAAGTTGCACAGAATTCCGGCGAATAGCATAAATCAGTAAGAAACCAAAAGCCTTCTTCATCATGAAGAGGGCTTTCTGCTTTCACAACATCCGCTCTGACAAAGCATAGCAGTGTCTTATAATTCGGGAAATCCATGGAAATGAGATTGAGGGTCCATTGAATCTCCGCTCCGATGCCGCGGTATTTCTTTCCTTTTTTCTAATGTCAGCCTGTCAGGCTTCAACCTCGATTCCCTGGGAAATAGTCGGCGAATTCAATGTCAACCACTCGGTCATGACAGCCGGGTTTCTAAACGAATCCTTTGGTATTACAGGCGGGACAGTCAGCTTCGATGGAGCCTCCACTTTTATGAACTACACCACCGACGGCGGACGAACCTGGCCCGAGGGCGTAAACCGCTCGGACTGCCGCTACGGCATGGAAATTTTCAACGAACAGTACGCGTGGACCTGTGGCGGCATGTTCCATGTACGTCGCTCCACGGACGGCGGCCGAACCTGGCAGCCGGCTGCAGATTTCGGTCAGACCGGCGATGGACCTTGCCGGGTGATGAGTTTTATCGACCCGAAGCATGGCTGGCTGGCAAATCAAACTCATATGGGGTCCACATCAGACGGGGCTCATAGTTGGATTGTCCTGCCGCTGCCTGAAGGCGTCAAATACATTGCCGGCATCGGCCTTTACGCTCCCGGGCAGGGGTACATGATGGATTCGCGCGGCTTGCTCTATCACACCCTGGATGACGGTGCTGAGTGGTCTCTCGTATTAGGCCCGGACCTGGAAGGGGGTGAAATTCTCCGTCGTGACGTCTATGCGGTGACGGTGATGCGCTTTCAGGATCGAGAACACGGCAGAATCGTCCTGCGTCTCAAAACAGACGACGGTGAAAAGGTCATGGCATATCATACTTCCGACGCCGGCCGGACCTGGACATCCGAAAGGGTTCCGGTCGTCCCAGGACCGCTTTATATTTCACAGGATGGGACGTGGCTGACCGTTATCACAGGTCCGAATATCATGACCGTGTTGCGCTATAACGGCGGTTAGTGCGATCTATTCCCCTCTGCTCTCCAACCAACGCGCCAACTGAATTAGACCAACCGCGCTCACCAATCCCAGGATCACCACATGTTCCCTGGTCAAGCGCATATGCACAAATGTCGCTATGATTGCCAGTAAAAGTCCAAACCCTGCGACGATCAACAAACGGCCTATATGACGCTTCTCGAGCGCGCGTACATCTTCTGTCCGCAAGGCGTAGTGGAGCCTGCGAGTCAGCTCCTGAAGATCCCATGACAACAATCCGCCCAAGGCCCCCAAGATCATAAGGCCGGGAGGCAGGCTGATCCATAGACCATAGGCGGCGAGTGCGATGAAGATCAACAACCCGACCGCGGCAAACCATCGCCAGCGACGCCAAAATGCGATCAGCCAGATAATTCCCAGGATCCAAAGGAACCGTGCCCCATCTTCCAGCGCGGTTTGTGAATAAGCGGATACAAGCGCCCCACACCCAACCAGCAAGCTAATTATCAAACTGATGGTTGTCACGATTAATCGATGCCCGGTTGCGAATTTGACAATGCATACATCTTGAAATTTTACCATTTGGGTGTCAGTGCATAGTTAACGGTGGCCGGTTGGCGGTGGTCGGTTGGTGGTGGTCGGTTGATGGTGGTTGGTTGATGGCAATCGGTTGACGGTGGTCGGTTGACAGTTGGCAGATGGATGTGCGGAAAATGATATACTGCCGCCATGAGCACGGATGATTGCGCTGGCCGCTTGCATCGACATGCGGTGGAGGGGTTGCAGCTGTTCAATGCGGGTCACTATTTCGAAGCCCACGAAGCCCTGGAGATAGCCTGGTTACAAGAGCAGGGACGTGTACGCGAACTGTATCGCGGCATCCTGCAGGCAGCCGTCGTTTATCTGCATGTCACGCGCGCAAATTATGCCGGCGCGCTCAAGGTCCACGGGCGCAGTCAGAAATGGCTCACTCAATGGCCGAAGGTATGCCGCGGCATCCAGGTGGGCAAACTACGGTATGATCTGGATAACGTCATCGCAGAAGTGCGAAAACTAGGACCGGGTAAGCTTTTCACACTCGACACATCACTGCTTAAACCAGTCGTCTACGACAATGACCCAGCCTGATCCAATTTTCTCCACCAACCTCAATACCACAAAATCTGACGGGTATGCTCCGGATGCCGCCTCGCCATCGAACCTGAAAAAACGGATCTACACCTGCGATCGTTGCGGTGGCGCGATGCGCGAAAAAAGCTGCAAGGTGGTCTGCCCGAATTGCGGAAACCGCTTCGATTGCTCGGATTTGAATATTTATTTTGATTGAAACTGTTAACATAAAACAGCGGCGGCCACATGGCCGCCGCTGTTATCTATCCGATCAAGATGGCACGGGCGGGCGCGCCGTCCGAGCCCGCCAATTTCAGCGGCAGGCAGTACAGATCATAAATACCACGCGGTACTTTTGACAAATTCAAGCCTTCCACCACCACAATTCCGGCCGTGAGCAAGACCTTATGCGTCGGTTCTGACTCACCGAACGGCGCAACCGACAGATAATCCACACCTACCAGCCGGATGCCATGCTCGACGAGCCACTGCGCACCATCCTCGGTGACCGCCACGAAGTCCTCTTGAAAAACTGTCTCTCCATTCGCCCATAGATGGGAATTCCGTGTGCCGAACAGAAGTCGTTTCGTGTCAGTCGGGATGGGTATCCGCTCCAGGACTTCAGCGTTCAGGTCCTCGATCTCATCTGGAATTTGCGCGACGTAGCAGGGACCTGTCAGGATATCCAGCGGCAGGCCCTCCACAGTCCGTCCATCGTTTAGAAAATGGTGCGGGGCATCCACATGAGTCCCGGTGTGAACTCCCGCATTCAGCCGGGAGACGTTCGCATGAGCGCCCTTATCCATGGATTTGACCAACTCCAATTCAACCGGAGGGTCATCAGGCCAGACGGGTAGGGCCGGAGAGATGCTGAGTGAAATGTCATAAATTGGCATGCAAAACTCCTTAGATGTTCCTGCTTAATCCATATTTGTACACGGACCCTTCGGCGGAAATCACCGAGAAAACCAATAAAAAAATCCACTGATTTTTTCCCGTGTGATCCGCGAAATCTGTGTACAAAAGAATTCTTGACCTATTATTTTCAGACTAGGACAAATTAAGAAAATCTCACTCAGGGAGCGGTGGTCGGAGTTTCTGAGAGGAATCCTGACTGGCTCTCCCCTGAACGCGGAATGATGAGTGGTGTCAGGGTGGCCGTGGGTCCGGCAGTGGGGGTCGGGTTGAAGGTCAGCCAGCCGCTGGCTGTGAAGTATTCCGTCAGGAAGCCCGCTCGTTCATCTATAGTCATTGGACGCGGGCGCGAATAGTCTTCCAACATGGCCGTCAGCAGCTCGGTGCTGATGTATCGGCCGTCATAGATAATATGCCGATCCAGGAATTCACGGCGAATGCCGCGGATCTCGGGCACCTCCCCCATCTGATCGAAAAATAGGTTGCCAAGGCCATAATGGATGAACGCATCTCCATTGAATTCCAACACTTGCGCAAAATGCGCCTGGCTGCCGCTAACGATGGATGCGCCGGCATCCGCCATTAGGCGAAAGTCATCCTGCTGCCATGGGCGGGCTTCCGGTGAGTAATACTCGTAATATTGAAATGTAGTGATCACCACGTACCCTTGCTGACTCAGCTCGTTGATTTTTTGGGTCATATATGAGAAATCACACGGCGCCGCGCCCGGCCGGGTATTCGTGGCGGTTGGAAATTTTCCTGTATCCGGTGGATTGCAGCCAATGAAGGCGATCTTATTCGAATTATGTTCCATTAAAAGCGGCTTTTGTGCATCCGCAAGATCCTTGCCACCACCAAAATACGGAATTCCCAATTCGTTGTACATATCCAGCGTCTGGAGCATGGCGACCTCGCCATAATCCCCAAAATGATTGCCAGTCAACTCGATCACATCCGTCCCGATGTCGGTCAGCAAATCGATATAAAGAGGGCTTGAACAAAATACCAGCTGGGTCTGGCTGGGATTGGGCGGACCGCATTCCGAGTAAAAAGGGATCTCGTTGCTAACATGGGCAATATCCGCTTCCAACATCCAATCACGAATATCCCGGCCCGGATAGAGGACACCTTTCACCTGCATGGTGTATGCCGTTGCGCGTACGAGCGCGGTCACACCCGTCAGCAGGATGGTGGTTAATTTATCCGGATCGCGATTCGTCTCCGGGAGGCTGAGTTCGAGCGAGGTGTTGGAATGAAATTGGAAAGAGGCGACCAGCGGATAGGTCTCGGAGTTGAATTGTTTGCGGATGGGTGACTGCCCGTCAATCGTCACGACCTTCCAGCGCGGGTCGAGCGACTCGAATGGCACGATCGCCCAGGCTGAGACCATCGACCAGGCTGTTTCAAGAAGTTGATCACCCGGTACGCTCCTCACCGTCCCGTTTGCCGGCGGTCCCCATAAAACCGTGAACACATTCAAAGTGGATTCATCCATCAATAACGGCAGCCCGGCAAAGGGTCCGGTGGGAGAACCGCTCCACGTGTCGCGTACGTCCTTCGACGTCACGCCATCCACCACGGTCGGAAACGGCGCGACAAGCGCATAGATCCATTGAGTTTGGTTTGGTGCATGCTCAAGCGGTTGAGCGATATCCAATCGAACAGTGGCGGCAGACGGTTCAGCTGAGGGTGGCAAGTCCCAGCCAAGAGCGAGTTCACGCAGACGCGGCGGCACAGCCGGCCCGATCCAGAGGGAATTTATGATCGGCAGGCCGCTGGTTCCCAGGACGACCGGAGGGTTTGAGGTCGAGGTAACTTGAACTCCGGTTGCAGAATTGGCTTGAGGAGTGGACGAACATGACACGAGCAGGGCGAGCAATACCAGCGCGATCACAGAGCCACGTTTTGTCAACATAGCTGAGGATTATACTATTCAGGCTTTAGGATGATCTTGGTAAGTGTGAAACGATCAAGCACTTTTGCATCCAGCGTCACCCCCAGCCCGGGACCATCCGGTACATCGATGGTGCTATCTTCATTCAGCGAAAATCGCTCCCGGGTAATATCTTCGGAATAATAACGATCAGAAGCTGATATGTCACCAGGCAGGATAAAGCCGGGCAGGCTGGCCAGGGCTAAATTGGAAGCCCGGCCTACACCTGTTTCCAACATTCCACCGCACCAGACAGGGATGTCGCGATCCCTGCACATATCGTGCACCACCAGGGCCAGGCTCAAACCGCCCAATCGGGCCGGCTTGATATTGATGATCCGGCAGGCTTCCATCTCCAGGGCATAGCGGGCGTGCCGCGGCGAAACGATACTTTCATCCAGACAGATTGGGGTCTTAAACCCGGCTTGCAATTTTCGGTGATCCCAGATGTCATCTTCGTATAAAGGCTGTTCGATCAATAGGAGCTCCAGGTCATCCAACGGGAGCAGAGTTTGAGCGGTTTCAAGCGTATACGCCGAATTCGCGTCCACCTGTAATTTAATATCCGGATATGCCCGCCTCACAGAAGCTGCTTCCTCCACATCCCGGCCCGGTTTGATCTTGATCTTGATGCGTCCATAACCATCAGCAAGATATTTTTCAACGGTTTCCAAAAGGACATTCGCTGAGGGCTGAATTCCAATCGAGACTCCGACTTCCACTTTCTCACGTGTCCCACCTAACAATTCACGTAATGACCTGCCGGCGCGCTTTCCGTGCAGATCCCACCACCCCATCTCAACGCCCGCCTTGGCGAGCTGATGGCCGCGGATCCCTTCCACAAGATTTTGAAAATCTGCCGCCGCTTTAATATCCTGACCCAGGATCGAGGGCGCGATGAAATCCTTCAGAATATGCCAGGCCGTACCGGTGGTCTCATAGTTGTAGCCGGGTTCGCGCGAAGCCACACACTCACCGTAACCGATCAATCCCTCGGATTTAATTTCGACCAGGATGCACTCGCGATCAGTCTCGCGGCCAAAGGAGGTCTCAAAGGGCGCGACTAGAGGCATGCGCAGGTGAAACAAAGATAACTGTTCAATTTTCATGGTTTTACGGGGACGGATTTACAAACAATTGATTTTTTGTTTATCCGCTAATTTGCACTAATACCCTTTCTGGGCACACGTTTTCGCTACTTAAAAAAGCCAATTCGTGACAATTAGCGAAAATTCGCGGATGACTTTCTCACCCGGTTAATTAACCAACTGGGTCTGAACGCGAATTAATCCAGCTTGACTTCACCCGATTCCTCCCCCAACTGCAAACCTTTCAACGCCTCGTCCATGCTGACGCCCTCGCGCCGCATTCCCGGCGCAGGCGTGCCGCAGAACGGACAGATATTCCACGAGAGCTCCATCAATTTGGAGCAGTTATGGCAGGACTTTTTTAACTTTGTATGGCAATTGGGGCAAACCTGCCAGCCATCTTTCACGCGCCGTTCACAGCCCGGGCACAACGGCAGATCCTCCAGGGCTTGGAGCAGGGCTTCCTCTTCCAAAGTGCGCTGATATTCCTCTTCGAGAGTGCGCGGCGGTCGCAAGATCAAATAGACCAGCACACCCGGGACATTCAACACAGCCACCAGCGATGCGGAAAGGATCTGTACCAACGGGTCGCGCGCCCGGGAGCGGATGTCGCGATAGGTCCAGATCACAAGTGCGATCCACAATGCAGCCAGAAAGGCTCCGCCAAAGGCGGTTAGCACGAGCAGGAAATTACTGAGGAAAGTCGGATCGAAAGTCATGTTATCTCTTTAATGCCCGGATCAATTTTACCCTCCAACCGAGCCTCCTACAATACCGCCTACGCAACCGCCAGAGGAGTGCCTTGTCAAGCTACTAGGCATCTGTGTTAAACTATAAGCATCTAACGGAGGACGGCATTATGGGTAAAGTACCAGCACCATCAATACAGTGGAGAGGAGCGCATCCTAATAACTTCACCGTAGGTAGAACTGCTGCACGTGATGGGCGCAATACTTTTCACCATGTCGTAGGCTCCGCAGAGAGCGCCGTGCTTGTGTTCAATCAATCAGGTAGAGGCGCCTCATCTCACTTAGTTATTACTGACCGCAAAGATATTCCAGCCTTCCAGTGCGTGAACTTCAAGGACACTGCATGGTGTGATGGTAACTGGGAATCTAACC
>CAYUUJ010000065.1:0-8186 GCA_964447845.1 uncultured Anaerolineaceae bacterium | reverse complement strand
GTGCTGCCGATGGCGATCGACCGCGCGGCCTGGATCGCTTTGAGGCGGCTGGACGAGGATCGGGTCCGCATCCATTCCATGGATCAAAAGGCCGAGACTGACTTCGAATTAAGCACTTTGCAAAGAGGCAAAGGCTGGGCTGAATATATCAAAGGTGTAGCGCATGAGTTGGGAGTTGCTGGTTATGAGTTGAAAGGCTGGGAAGGCGTTCTGGCTGGAGATGTGCCGATCGGCGCGGGCTTATCCTCGTCCGCGGCGGTGGAGCTGGCGGCCGCGCGTGCCTTCGTCGCGGTTTCGGGTTTGGAATGGGAACCGAGGCGCATGGCTCAACTTGCGCAGCAAGCGGAGAACGGATGGGTGGGTGTGAACTCCGGGATCATGGACCAGATGGTGAGCGCGGCCGCGCGCGCGGGGCACGCGTTGTTTCTCGATTGTCGCAGCCTGGAATATCAGCACATACCCATGCCTGAGGGCGCTGCGATCGTCGTACTGGATACGTCCACGCGGCGCGAGCTGGTCGATTCAGCGTATAACGAACGGCGCAGTCAATGTGATGAGGCGGCGCGTTTCTTCGGCGTGCGGGCTTTGAGGGATGTGAGCATGCATGAATTTGAAACGAAACAAGACGGCCTGAGCGAGGTGGTGTTGAAGCGAACCCGTCATATCCTAACGGAGAACCAGCGCGTTCTGGAGGCGGTCGAGGCGCTGCGCGCGAACGACCTCGCGCGGCTCGGAGAATTATTTAATAGCAGTCACACCAGTTTGCGCGATGATTTCGAGGTGAGCAGCAAAGCGCTGGACCTGATCGTGGCGGCCGCGCAGGAGCATGCAGCCTGTTATGGCGCGCGCATGACCGGCGCGGGATTTGGCGGTTGCGCCGTCGCATTGGTGAAGCGGGAACAAGCCGAGGCGTTTGTCCCGGCTGTCCTAGCGGCCTACCGGCAGAGGTCCGGGTTGGAGGCGGGAGTATACGTCTGCCGCGCGAGTGCAGGCGCCAGCGTTGAATTAAGAGCCTTTCCGTAAACTCACCACGAAGCCACAAAGGCACTAAGTCGCAAAAGAATTTCCCTTTGTGTCTTCGAGGCCTCGTGCCTTCGTGGTAAGAAATTCTTGACTTATGGATATTCACTACGTTGTTGACTGAACGGGCCGCACACTCCAGCGCAGGATCAACCAACCCAGGATATTCCCGCCCAGGCTGATGGCGTACAGCCAGTATGCACCGAAGAGATCGAACAGCGCGCCACCCAGTGGCGAAGCGAATAAAATCACCAGTCCCCGTAACGTGACAAAATAAAGGGCCAGGATGGTACTGGCCTGTCCCTCCGGCGCGCCTTCCGCCGTATAAGCCACCGAGGCCACGGAAGACATGCTGAAGTGAATCCCGCCCAGAGTGCGGGCGGCGAAGATGCTGGCGATCGACGGATGGATGAGCGTAAAGCTCAACCCAACCGCCTTAAGCAGCATCGACAAGCCCAGAATTTTACCCGCGCCATATTTTCGCACCCAACGATCCGCCAGCAGCATGCCTCCCAATTCGATGACCGCGCTGACCATGCTTGCGATACCGATCAAACTTTCGTTGGCGCCGAGTTGTTCCAGGTAGATGTATTCAAACTGAGTCTGGCCGTGACCTGCCAGCCAGACCACGGATAACGCCAGGGCCAGACCTAACATGGAACGGTCACGCAGGAGTTCGCGCGTTATTTTTCCGATCGGCGGACGCGGAGGATCGGTCTCCAATTTTTTTCTAGGCTCAATAATAATAAAGGCCAGGACGGCCGCGCCTGCCAGGTTGGCTAATGCATAACCGGTAAAGGTTGTGATCAAGCCGGTGCGTTCGATCAGCCATCCGCACAACGGGGCGGACAGCGCCCAGCCCAGGGACCCCCACAGGCGTACCGAGCCGAAACCTGACTTTTGATGCTGCACGATCGCCAAGGCCTGGGTCATTGAGAGCGGCTCGCTGCCGGCGCTGATGATGGCATCCAGGGCAATGAAAAATGCCATCCACAGGAAAACTTTTTGCTGACTTAATAACATTATGAAGAGCGCCGTGCCGATCAGGCTGATCTGCAACAAACGGCGCGGGCGGGCGGCATTATCCGCCCAGCGTCCCCACAAGGGCGCGGCGATCAAGCCGATCCCCCATCCGACCGTGCCGAGCAGGCCGATCTCCGTACCGCTCAGCCCCTGCTGGTTGTAGAAAAGCGTAATGAACGGGAACAGAAAACCGCCCGCGCCAATGGTGAGGAAAAAATATGCCCGGATCAGAGCCAGATCGCGATTCATTTCAATAATCGATTAACAGCCACTCTATGATCGTTATTATGTTTATAGCTCCAGGATTGTAGCATGCACAAATAATTCACGCCCCCGCTACTGAAAGCGAGGGCGTGCGATATCGAGGTGGACAATCCGTGTAGCCTGACCTTTAGAACTTAAGCGTAGGCCATTTCCTTTTCTTCCACTTTTTCCTTCATCCTCAAGCGATTGTTGGCCTGGCGTTTCAGGGCCGAGCGGATGATCATTTTCATGAACTTGCGATGGTTGATCTTGTCGTTCAGCAGGCAGAAGTCAGCCGAACCGGGATCGGTGGGCGGATAGAAGATGCCGCAGTTCGGGTTGATCTCGAGCATATAGATCGTGCCCGTCGAATCCATGCGGTAGTCACAGCGTGCGTACCCATTCCCGTTCAGGGT
This sequence comes from uncultured Anaerolineaceae bacterium, assembly GCA_964447845.1. Lineage (GTDB taxonomy): Bacteria > Chloroflexota > Anaerolineae > Anaerolineales > Villigracilaceae > DASXQN01. Next base: position 5,484 of record CAYUUJ010000065.1, on the reverse strand, counting down.
CTGGAATACACGCAGGGTCTGCTCGCGCAGGGTTTTATCGATGCGGCGGTCCGCGACCGGAACAACCGTCATCTTGTTGTAATCCAGCCACTTCATGTTGTAATGTTTGAACGACTCGCCTTCCGGGAATTTGAACTCCACCGGCTTGAAGGTGATCGGGTTCTCGGGATCGTCCGGATCCTCGGCGATCAGACAGGTGAACTCGCGCCCTTCGATGAACTCTTCCACCAGCGCGCGGCCGAATTGCTTGATCTCCGTCTCGAGCTGGACCTTGAGCTGGTCCGCGTTTTCGACGCGCGAGTCGCGCGTGATTCCCACGCTGGCGTAGCCGTGTGGCGGCTTGACCAGCATCGGGAAGCGCAGCTTGCGGATGGCTTTGTCGATGTCCTCCACTTTATCGATGAACACGGAAGCCGGAGTGGGGACGTTCGATTTGCGGCCGGCTGCTTTCATTTGTTGGCGGGACGGATCGAAGAACTTGGGGTCGGCACCGGTATAGGCCGCGCCCACTCTCTCCAAAGCCTTCACCAGGCCGACGCCTGCATAGGGATCGTCCGGGGTGCCGTCGGACAGGTTGAGGAAGACGTCCACGCCTTCATTCATCAACCTGCGCATGGCGGCTTCGTTATGATTAGTATCCACCGTATGTTGTTTCCATTTGAATCCGTTCATGTGTGCGGACGGATCATACGGCGGTTCGTCCTTATCCGGCACACTGGTGAGTACGCATATGTACATTTTATTTTTCTCTGTCATGTCAGGATCCGATCAGATATGCACTTGTTGAACATTCATGGATCGGTTTGCATCAAGACATATCTCATAACAAAAAACGATTGATGGGATCCATTGTTATGAATCACGATATATCTTCATTGCAACTGACTGCATTGTATATGGGTTTATCGCATTATGTAAAGGGTAACAAGCATTTAAAACATGTTAAATAATAAATTTTAAGGTTAATCTAATCGTATTAACACTATACTTTATTGATAAATTGCTTTATATTTGTACTCCCAACCGATGAATCAATTCTTTTGTTGAATCAATCAGTTGTTCTCTTACCGGTTGCGGATCCACATTTATCTTTTGCATCGCCAGCACAACGCTGCCGATCACAGGCGGGACATTCAAGCGAATGAACTTTGCATGCGGCGCAGTCTCAAGAATGGTTTGCCTCAACGGTTCCGCATACAGCGCGCCGCCTTCAAAAAGACCTCCGATCTGAATCACTTCAACTTCATCGTTCTGCAAGTCCAGCTGGCGGATCACGGCCGAGGCCGATTCGCCCAGTTCACGCGCGGACCAATCAATGGCTTCCCGCGCAGGCTGATCGCCTGCATGTGCCGCATCGAAAACGGCCGAAGCCCATGAAGCATTAGGATCATAACGCCCCTGATCGATCCCTTCGATCAAGTCATCCAGATCCTGCGCCCCGCTGATCTCCAGAAACTTTTTGGTTAATAAAGTGCGCGGCCCGCGCCGACTCCATTCATAAGACACCGCCAGCAAGGCTTTGCCCACCAATTCACCACCGCCGCCAAATTCACCGAAACGAATGCCTTCGCCGGTGATGCGACCCTCGCGCCCTTTCTGATCCCGGCCGCGCACGTTGTTGCCGGTGCCAGCCACCAATGCGATACCCCATCCATGCCTTGCGCCTGCCAGCAGGCCGATGATCGAGTCGTTAACGATCTCAAAGGGGCAGCTGAGCCCGAGAGACGCAACCGATTTTGCATGAGCGGGCATTTGCGAAGGCCAGTCGAAACCTGCCAGGCCGAATCCGGCCGAGGCGAGGTCCTCGAGACGCAGCCCGGCGGTCGTCAGAGCCTGATGTGTGACCTTATTAAGTACCTCTCGCTGACCTTCAAACCCCAGGCTTTGATGGTTGCCGCGACCGCCCGTCCCGAATCCGAGGGCCTGACCGTGTTCGTCCGTGATCAAAGCGTGTGTCTTGGTCCCGCCCGCATCCACTCCCAGAAAATAGCGCATATTAAATGTTCACTACTTTTCCGGTCCGGCTGGATTCATAGGCGGCATCCACCACCTTCATGTTCGCCCAGCCGTGTGTGCCGCCGGGGATCGGCTCCTGTTCCGCGCGGATGCAATCCAGAAAATATTTCATTTGTGAATCGTACAGGCTTTGCGGAGCATGCGGTTCGCGCGGGTGGACGAAACCGCCTTCTTCCAGTTGAATGACCTGCGGATCAGCGCTGCGGATCTCAACCCGGGTGGGGAACAGGGAAGCAAAGCCGGACTGTCCGTACAGCTGTGTGCCGGCGTTCGGAGCGTCGGCGTGTGGCTGCCACCAACCTGACTCAAGATAGGATGTTGTACTGTTGTCCCAGTTGACGATCAGGATGCCGGTATCGTCCACATCATAATTTCCATAATATGTCCCGAATTTTGCGTACACACTCACCGGCTGCGGGTCGCCCAGCAGGAAGCGCACGGTATCCAGGGCATGCACGCCCATATCTGCCATGGCACCGCCGCCTGCGAATTGTTTCTGCGTAAACCAACCGCCCGGTCCCCAGTTGACGTGCACGCCGCAGCCCTTGGTGCGGATGATCTTTCCGATACTGCCCGCTGCGATCCTATCTCTCAACCAGATGGCTTCCGGATCGAAGCGCCAGCAGTGTGCCACCATTAGTTTCGCGCCTGACTTTTTCGCGGCATCCCACATTTGTTTCGCCTCGCCGGCGTTCATGGATATCGGCTTTTCAACCAGCACATGCACACCTGCATTGAGCGCCGCGATCGTTTGGGCGGCATGCAGATAATTTGGGGTGCTGACCACCAGTGCGTTCACTCCTCCGGCTTTCAATAACTCTTCTACTGTTGCATACTGACGCGGAATGTCGAATTACCTGGCAAATTCCGACATTGACTCCCCCTGATGATTCACGACGGCAGTCAGGTCCCCGCCGGAGGTGCGCGCAGCCTGCGCGTGGATCTTGTTTATGTAGCCTGTGCCGATAAATGCAATTTTGATGGTCATTTGAAGTCCCTGGAATAAATCACCACAGAGAACACGGAGTCCACACGTGTGCTTGCGGCACAGTGCAGGCAAAGAAAAGCAAAAAAATCTCTGTGTTCTTCGCGAAGCATCCCGAGGGGGGGCTGTGCGCTCCGTGGTTAGGTTCTTAATTTGCTTGAAGAGGGGCCGCTTGATGATGCGCAGTGGGATGTGGGTCGCCGCAGCGCTCGCATTCGCAGGGATCGACATGCACCGTCACGTCCACCAGCGCCGGCATCTTATGAAATAAATCGTGCCGGATCCCTTCGGAGATCTGATGGCTCTGGCAGGTGGGCATCTGGCAATCCACAATAATATGAAACTCCGCACGCTGACGATGGCCGACCCAACGGACTGCCACCTCATGAACATCCATGACACCTTTCGCTTTTTCTGCCGTGGTCGTTACCAATTGGGTGATTTCCGGATCGACCGCATCCATGACCCGGTACCACATATCGCGTGCGGACTGCCAGACGATCCCAAGGATCGCAGCTCCGATCAGCAGACCGACGATCGGATCCAGCAAAGGATAACCCAACCACACTCCGATCGTGCCCGCCAGCACTGCCAGTGAGGTGAACCCATCCGTGCGGGCGTGATTGCCGTCCGCGACCAGCGCGGCGGAGTTGATCTGCCGGCCGACGCGGATGCGAAAGATGGCCACCAGCTCATTGCCGATAAAACCGAGCACGGCGGCCACCGCCACCCAGCCGAGATGGTTGATCGGTTGAGGATCGAGGATCTTCAAAATGGATTGATAGATGGCCTGGACGGCTGTCAGAAGGATCATCAACACGATGATCACACCGGCAATGTCTTCGGCGCGGCCAAAGCCATAGGTGTAGCGCGTAGTGCGCGCGCGGCGTGAGAGAGTGAAGGCCAATCCCAGGGGAATGGCGGTCAACGCATCCGAAAAATTATGGATCGTATCGGCCAGCAAAGCCACGCTGCCGCTGATGGCAACGATCACGACCTGGAAGGTGGCTGTGACGAGCAACACCACCAGCGATACCTTAACCGCCCAAATGCCGCGGTCGGAGGCGAGTGCGGGATCCAGGGCGGCTTGCATGTGTCCATGAGTGTGAGGATTGAAGAGCTGCTGAAACCAGCCAACAACCGGATTGGCGCTCTCGGTATGTTCATGCTCATGATCATCTTTATGCTGGTTATCCATAATTTACCTCTAATTAATAGATATTCGATAATCGAGTATCGAGTATCGAAACCCGTATGTCGATTATCTACTCTTTTCATCTCCAAAACTGTGGCAAGTACTCCCGATACGCCATCAGGTAATCATCCAGGATTTGCCTTGCGACCTGCACATCCGTAATGACGGGATCGAGCAGCAGACATTGCAGGGCTTTCTCGCGCGAACCTTCCACGGCTGCATCCACACACAACTGCGCAACGCTCAACTCGCGGCGGCACAACTCGGCGATCGGTTCGGGCAATGCGCCCATCTGCACCGGATGGATGCCCGCGCCGCTCATGATCACAGGCGTTTCAACGGTGGCACCGAGAGGCAGGTTTGAAATCTGACCTGTGTTCGGCAGGTTGGCCGCCAGATGATAATGATTGCCTGCGCCTGCGATGGTCTCGATCACCTCGAGCGCGCCTTCCGAATCGGTGTCTTCCAGCGCCTCGATCGTCATCTTCCCGTTTGCCATCGTATTGAGACGATCCAATTGAAAGTCGCGCACCGAGGCCATCAATTCCCAGTCATACAGTTTGATGTCGTATTTTTCCCAGGGTTTGGTGTGCGTGTCGGAGAGCCAGGGCAGGTACTCACACAAATGCGTGTCGCCGGGAACCGGAAACAAGCCAAAGGCCGAGAATACATCCCGGGTGAGCGGCTCGAATTTGGGGTCCAGTTCAAAGAAGCGTTGGCGCAAGAGCGGATATAGGTCCTGGCCTGTATGTTTATCGTGGATGGAAAGGATCCAGGTGAAGTGATTCAAACCCGCGGCGCGAATATCCAGCATGGGCAGCATCTGCTTCTTCAGGCGATCCTGGGCGGCAAATTGATCCACAGCCGCGTGCATGCCCGTCAATTTGGCTGGGACATCGATGTGAAAGTCCTTGGCGAGCGCCACGCCTGCCATGCAATAGGCTGCGTAGATCTGGTGGCACAAACCGACGGCTTTGATCTTCGTATGGCGGTTGACTGCATCGCAAATACGGATCATCGGGTTGGTGAAATTGATGAACCACGCCTCGGGACAGGCCAGTTCCATGTCGCGCGCGATCTCGATCACGGGGCCGATGTTGCGGGCTGCATGAGCGAATCCACCGGGGCCGCCGTTTTCCGCGTATGGCTGACGCACGTTATGTTTCAAAGGGATCTGAAAATCCTTTTCCCAGAGACCTTCACGAGCACCGACTTCGATGGCAGACACCACGAAGTGCGCGCCATCCAGCGCATCTTTGTGATGGGTATGGGCCTGGATAACGAACTC
>CAYUUJ010000064.1:0-8223 GCA_964447845.1 uncultured Anaerolineaceae bacterium | reverse complement strand
GAATCAGCATGTCCGGTGGAGTCATCTTCGCGCTCGCTTGCGCCGCGCAACATCCAGGATTACAACACGCGCATGCAGCTGCAGGGCGGCAAGAAACTGCCCAACCTGATCATCGTGATCGACGAGCTGGCCGACCTGATGATGATCGCCCCGGATGAGACCGAGCGCACCATCACGCGCCTGGCGCAACTGGCGCGCGCCACCGGTATCCACATGATCCTGGCCACGCAGCGCCCGTCCGTGGATGTGTTGACCGGCCTGATCAAAGCCAACTTCCCGGCACGCGTGGCGTTCGCAGTGGCCTCCAATACGGACAGCCGCGTGATCCTGGACCAGCCCGGCGCGGAGCGCCTGCTCGGCCGCGGCGACATGCTTTATCAAGCGCCGGATGCACCTTCGCCGGCGCGCTTGCAGGGCGTGTTCGTCTCGGACCATGAGATCCAGAAACTGGTGGATTACTGGCGCGCCCAAGCCGGCGCCAGTACGTACGCGGTGGCCGGCGGTACGTCTTCCGAAGGTGGTCCGCCTTCGGGTGTGCCGCTTAAACAGCAGCCGTTATGGGAAGGTGAACAAAAAGCCGAGGGTGACCCGTTGTTGAGCGAGGCGATCGACATCGTGCGTCGCGAGGGCCGCGCCTCCGTCTCCATGCTGCAGCGACGATTGCGTATCGGCTACACGCGCGCCGCGCGCCTGGTGGACGTGATGGAGGACAAGAAAATTGTCGGCCCGCCCGAGGGCGCCACGCAGGTGAGGCGGGTGCTGGATTACGGCCCGGCTGCACCGCCGAAAGACAATGGGATGTAGCGAAACTCCGCGCCTATTCACAATTTTTTATCTATAAAAATAATCATCGGCCGGCCCCGCAGCGCGGGATCTGCGACGTGAGCGCCGGCCGATATTGTAGGGGCGACCCATTGGGTCGCCCCTACAATATCGGCACACGTGCCGCCATTTGATTTTTCATGCGCCTCGCCGGGCGGACACACGGATCCGCCCCTGCACAGCGTGTCTACCCTGCTTCACCCGCAAAAGCCCGGGCCGCCAGGACAATAGCAACTGCAAGTATTTTGATTCCATTGCTCTCCAGACATGGGACAGCCCCCGGGAGGCGGCTGACAACTGGGATCCTGGTTATCTCCGAAATCCGGGCCGGGAGTGCAATCTCTATATGCAATCCACTCATACTTGCAGGAGGGATCCTCAACCGGCACGGGAATGCAGGACTTGTTGCCGTCGGGGTCCGTCAGTACCCAGGTTCCCGGCGGGCAGTGATGGGCAGATGGGTTTATCTGGTACGACTTGAGATCAAAGGTGCCGCCGGGTGCTACGGGGGTTGTCGAGAGGGCAGGTGAGCCAGGCTCCAATGCACAGCACGCGCCTCCCGTATCCGCTTCGTCGGGTGTGAAGCCGGGCAAACAGACTCCCGGGCCAGCCTGGCCGATACAGGTCTTGGAGGAGTCATCGTATGTGTAACCGGACGGGCGTTGCGCCGGGACGGTCAGGGAAACAGAACACCGCGAGCAAACGTAAAGTATGCCAAAACCCTCGCAGATCATGTCACCTTCGTAAGAAGATGTGATGATTGTGTTTTCTTCACACACCGGCCCCATCGGCGAACTGAAACCGCTGGAAGAAGGGCCGGAGCCTTCAACAAAGGTTACGATGGTCTGGGGCGTCACTTACCCGACCCGTACACCGCCAAATGATAACGCGTAGGGGTGACCTATAGGTGGCCTCCGCCGATCTGCGTCTGTGTTATGCTGAACTCATCCGATCTGATCGTTTCGAATCTTAATTCTCCGCGCTGCCACGCTCAATGAAATAGAGAGGCCAAATGAAGACTCGCAGGTTTGATCTGGTTTTCAGCATAGTCGTCTTTTCGGCCCTCGTCCTTGGCGCTTGCGGACCTGCCGATAACGTCAGCTTCCTCACAGGCGGCGATTGTCCCCCGGGCTATATTCCGGTCTATGACGAACAGATCGGCTCGCCCGGCACCTGCCAGCCCAATCCCAATCCTCCATTAACTGTCTGGCCAGACGAAAATTACGATTGCCCGCCAGGCTACCACATGGAAATGCCCGGTGAGTTAATAAGCCAGGATTACTGTGAACTTGACCCGACCCCGACCCCCAGCCCGGTACCTCAAGCGATCGACTCAGGTCCACCCATTGTGAAGCCAGTTATGCTGACTGTCACCGTGCCCGCAAATGGCATATGTCCGCCGGGCTACCATAAGGTAAATCCGGGCGGATTGGAGTTTCCAAATCTCGACTACTGTGAGCTTGACCCGACCCCCACCCCGCCGTTACAAGCCTCCAATGCCGCCTTATCCGATCCCAAGCCGGCCATCGAAGTGGTCCAGTACTGCGTCAACAAGGGAGCCGATTTGGGCGGCGCCAACATCACATTCCCGGCTGACAGCAGTCTGCATGTAGAAGATTGGTTTTCTGAAAGCCCCGGGCACGTTAAATGCGTGGATGATGTCAGCAATCCGCGCACTTGCTGGGGACCGGAATCGGATACCTTCGAGGTCTTGGTCTGCAACACTGATTTTGTGAAAAACGATGATTACACTTGCGAGACCCTGCTGGTAACGTTGGGGTCTTGTGCACCAGAGCGCGATAATCCTGATCCCGCCCCAACCGCATGTAGTGGGCACTGTTAAACAGAGACCCTTGCAGCGCGCCTGACCGAAGTCTTATTTACACTTGAGTGCTAGAAACATGTGGTTCATGAAAACAACCATCGGCCGGCCCCGCAGCGCGGGATCTGCGACGTGAACGTCGGCCGATGTAGGGGCGACCCAATGGGTCGCCCCTACCAATGGCGGCACACGTGCCGCCATTTTATTTTTTCGTTTGTCTATGTCGAGTGATCTACTAAACCGCCGCAGGGCTATGCTATAATTTTTTTCGCGCGCCCCGGTAGTTCAATGGATAGAACACGGCACTCCTAAGGCTGTGATGTGGGTTCGATTCCCGCCTGGGGCACTCCAGCAAAGTTCTAACAATTCTCTAAGTTTGTAGACCTTGCATCGTCAGTGTGCTTATAGTATTATCCCCAATGGCAAGCGCTAGGATGCCCCCCTCATCCTGGCGCTTGCCATTTAATTTTGTATACACATGTGGATAACTTGTGGATAGACGGGGGACAATCAACCCATCGGATGCTTCATCCTGCTCCCGCCCAGCAAATGCAGATGCAGGTGTGAGATGGTCTGTCCACCGTGAACGCCGGTGTTGGCGATCAGGCGGTAGCCGTTTTCCGCGATGCCTTCCTGCTGTGCCAGTTCGCGTGCCACCGTAAAAAGACGTCCCATGACGGGTTCATCCTCGGGTGTGATGCCGTTGAGCGAGTCGATGTGCTTGTTGGGTACGATCAGGATGTGGGTGGAAGCCAGCGGATGCAGGTCGCGGAAGGCCGTTACCTGGTCGTCATGATGGAGGAGGGTGCCGGGGATCTCGCCGTTGATGATCTTGCAGAAGATGCAGTCTGATGACATGGGTGTATTCCTTTAATGGTTCTCGTAGAATTCATACCAAAATTCAAATTGTGTCATCCTGAGGGAACTAAGTGGCGCCTTGGCGCCACGGTGACCGAAGGATCTCCGCTCGGTCCAAAAGAGATCCTTCGGTCGCGGCTTGTCACTCCGTGACAGTCCTAGCTTCCTCAGGATGACACATATGGAATGGTTTTTAGGGCGTCAACGTTGGGATCGGCCCATACGTTGGTGAGCACACAATGTCATAATATTCCAACTCAACGGCCTTATTCTGCTCCGCATAAGCGGCGGCTTGTTCGCCTGTCACGCGGATCAGGTCCAGGTTGGGCAGCACTTGATAGGGCCAGTAGCGCGGCAGGGTCATGAGCGGATCATTGACGTAGCCCTCGGCCTGAAAGAACGGCCGCTGCGGGTCGGCTTCATCGGCAAGGGGGACCCAGTTGTACATCAGCGGGCCGCGCGGGTTGATCGTAAAACCGAGACGATAGCCATATTCGCGCGCGAACTGAACCGGCCGGAGGCCGAATCCGCCGCCCGGCCAGATGATGGCGATGGGCGTCTTGTTGAAATTTTGCTGCAGGTCGGTGATCGAACCTTCGAACTCGCCTCTGATAAATTCATCGGTGGACGAGTCGCTCATGTTGATGTTATGAATATATCCATGGGATTGGTGATCCACCCAGCCCTCGGCTTCCAGGGCGATGTTATCTGCCAGGCTGAGCGCGCGCGGCCCGTCCTCGAAACTGATCCAGGCGTTGACGACCGGCCAGCCCCATTGTTCCCAATAGGTACGAAAATGCTTATCAAAGTTTTCCCCCGTATGGCGATCATCCTGAATTAAGAGCACCGAGCGTGATGGGATTTTGGCGTTGTGTTCCATAAAATCCGCCAGCTGGGTCGTATTAATGGCCTCAAAGCCAAGCTCTTTCAGGCCCTTCATCATCTTGTCGAAATCCTGCACGCTGATGCCGTTCGGCGCGACATTGGCCTGCTCCCTGTTGATGCCATGCAGCATGATCACGAACGCGATCGTTCCCGGTGCGGAATGATTCGGATCCCATTTATCGCGCAAGTACTGGCATGCATCGGCCACGTAGGTGTGAGGGATATCCAATGGGTTGAGAGAGGTGGTCGTGAAGCCCGCGGGGAGGGCCGGCGGTGTGCGGACCGCGGTCGCGCTGGGCACCGGCGTTTCGGTAAAGGTGGGCGTGGCCAGACTTGCGAGCACCGTCTCCACGGCCTGGGTCAGCGCGGCGCTGATGTCCTGGGTCGGGGAATCAGGCGCGGGCGGGCAGGCGGCCAGGGAAACGGTCAGCAGGCTGAGGCTGAGGAAGATACGTTTTGTCCAAAACATGGAGCGTATTGTATCTGATAAATTATAGGGGCGACCGGATCGGTCGCCCCTACTGATTATTCGTCGCTCTTCCCCGAAATAAAATCTTCCACTTTCTGGCGGCAGATCTCATCGCGGAACTGCACCGGCGGCGTCTTGAAGAAGTAGGACGAGGGTCCCACGATCGGGCCGCTCAACTCGCGATCCAGCGCGATCTTTGCGCAGCGGATGGCGTCGATCATCACGCCGGCCGAGTTGGGGCTGTCCCAGACTTCCAGTTTGAGTTCGATATTCAGAGGCACATTGCCGAAGGTGGTGCCCTCCATGCGGATATAGGCCCACTTGCGGTCCGTCAGCCACGGCACATGATCGGAGGGGCCGACATGCACATTCTCCGGCGAAATTTCATAGGGGATCATGGAGAGGACCGCGTTGGTCTTGGAAATTTTCTTGCTCTCCAGCCGTTCGCGCTCCAGCATGTTGAGGAAGTCCGTATTACCGCCGAAATTGAGTTGATAGGTGCGGTCGATCTTTATGCCGCGGTCCACGAACAGCGTGGCCAGCTGGCGGTGCAGGATGGTGGCGCCGAGCTGGGACTTGATGTCGTCGCCCAGGATCGGCAGGCCGGCGTCGTCGAATCGTTTGCCCCAGTATTCGGAGGAACCGATGAAGACCGGGATGGCATTGACGAACGCGCAGCCGGCTTCGAGCGCCTGCTCCACGTACCATTTGGTGGCCATCTCCGAACCGACCGGCAGGAAATTGATCACCACATCCGTCTTGCTATCCCGGAGCAATTTGACGATATCGGCGGTGGGGCCGGGCGCCTTTTCGATCACCTCCGAGAGATATTTACCCAGGCCGTCGTGCGTCATGCCGCGCACCACGGGCGCGTTTAAGTGCGGAACGTCACAGAACTTTATGGTGTTGTTCGGCTCCGCGAAGATCGCCTGCGAGAGGTCCTTGCCGACCTTGGTGGCGTTGACGTCGATCGCCAGCGTGAATTGGATATCGCCGATGTGATAATCGCCGACGCGCGCATGCATGATGCCCGGGATGGTTTCGTCGTCCGGCGCTTTTTTATAAAATTGAACGCCTTGCACGAGCGAGGAAGCGCAGTTCCCCACCCCGATGATCGCAACGCGTGCCTTTTTGGTTGCCATGCAGTCTCTCCTTGAGAAAATTTATAATTGCAATACCCTTATTGTCGCCGAAATGCCCTGTATCGGACAGGCCCCTGATGTATAATCTTACCGCGACTTACAAGGTGGACCTTAATGAATGTCCTAAAACCTGCCACAAAGGCTAAATGCCACTAAAAGAAATAAGTTCGTGACTTCGTGACTTCGTGACTTCGTGTCTTAGCGACTTTGTGGCGAAAAATCAGACGATCCCAGAAAGCTTAATTCAGACCGGAGCAGTCAGCGGCTCATGCCCATCCAAATGAAAGAACGACTCGACCGAGTCATCGACCTGACCCGCAGCCTATCCGCCACGCAGGAGGTGGAGCCCTACCTGCAGAGCCTGTTATCCGCGGCCGTCGAACTGACCGAGAGCGAAACCGCCTCCATTTTAGATTACGACTCTGAAGCACAGGAGTTGCGTTTTGCCGCCGTGCCGTGGTACCACCGCGATGCGCTCAAGCAGGTGGGTGTGCCCGTGGAAGGCAGTGTGGCAGGCTGGGTGATCCAGGAGCGGCAGCCGCTGATCATCCAGGACGTCGCCAATGACCCCCGCCACTTCAGCAATGCCGACCGCAAGAGCAATTTTCAAACCAATTCGATCCTGGCCGTCCCGCTTTTCTATCACAGCCGGGTGATCGGTGTCTTCGAAGCGCTTAATAAAACAGGCGGTGGGGAGTATACAGAGGACGACACCTTGATCCTCGAGACGCTGGCTTCCCTGGCCGTGGTCGCCATGCAAAACGACCTGCTCGAGCGCCGCATTCAAACGTCCTTCGAGGAAGTGGCCGAACTCGACCGCCTCAAAAGCGATTTCATCGCCATCACCTCGCACGAACTGCGGACTCCGCTGGGCCTGATCCTGGGCCACGCCACGTTCCTGCGCGAAGTGCTGGGGGAGGCGCATTACGAACAACTGGATTCCATCATCCGCAACGCCACAAAACTAAAAGATATCGTTGAAAATCTTTCGAACGTGGAAAACTATCAATCCGGCGCGGCGCGCATCCGCCAGCGAAAGATCTCCATGACGCGCATTATCGTGGACGTAACGACCTCCTTTAAAGAGATCGCAGCCGAAAAGGATATTGCGTTGAAAGTGAGCACCGGAACGACCGAGCTGGTAATGGAAGGGGATGCCACCAAGATCTGGATCGTGCTCAGCAACCTGGTGAAGAATGCATTGACCTTTACGAACAACGGCGGCCAGGTGCTGGTGAGCGCCGAAGCCGTGCCCGGGCATGTCAAGGTCTCCGTGACGGATAACGGCGTGGGCATCCCGGCCGCGGAACTGCCGCGCGTCTTCGAGCGTTTCTTCCAGGTGGAGACGCACCTCACCCGCCGGCACGGAGGCATGGGGCTGGGCCTGGCGGTTGCGAAAGCCATGGTCGAGATCCACAACGGGCGCATCTGGGCGGAAAGCGTGGAAGGCAAAGGCAGTAACTTCACCTTCCTGCTTCCGCTGGACGTGCAAGGGGCAGGCGGCGTGCCTCATTAGATGAACAACCCTCCACCCCTTGTGATCGCAGGGCGATTGCTGCGCGAATACCTCCTGCCCCCCGTCGGCCAGCCTCGTCTGGATGCCCCGGGCGGCAGTTTGTTATACGCGGCCGGCGGGCTGGCGCAATGGGAAACCCAGGCCGGGCTGCTGTGCAAGGTGGGGGAGGATCTGCCGCGCACCTGGCTGCATGATTTGAAGGAACGCGGCTTCGATGTGAGCGGGGTCAAGATCCTTCGGCAGAGCATCGACTTGCGCACCTTCATCGCTTACACCGATATGGAGGAGCGCACCTCGAATAATCCTGTCACACACTTCGCCCGCCGGCAGATGACCTTCCCAAAATCCCTGCTCGGGTTTCAGGCTCCGCTTGAAACAAAGAAGGACGAACGCGAGCCGGAACCGTTCGCGCTGACGATCAGGGATATCCCAAAACATTATCTGGAGGCGCGCGCCGTTCACATTTGCCCGATGGACTTTGTGACGCAGAACGGGCTGATCTCGGCGTTCAAGAGCGGTTCGATCACGACCGTCAGCCTGGATCCGTCCCCCGGGTACATGCTGCCGGCTTTCATGAAAGACCTGCGATTTCTGCTCAAGGGAGTGACGGCCTTCATGCCTTCGGAGCAGGAATTGCGAGCACTCTTTTGGGGCAAGACCAACGACCTGTGGGAGATGGCCGCAGCCCTGGGTGAACATGGCTGTGAGG
>CAYUUJ010000063.1:0-8266 GCA_964447845.1 uncultured Anaerolineaceae bacterium | reverse complement strand
CATCGCGGCGTCCGGCTCGTCCTCAATGATCATGACGGTTTTTTGATCAGCCTGCATTCAATATCCCACGGCTAAAAATAGCATAAGTGCGATGAAATAGCAAGGGCGTTTTGTCGGAGCAAGCAAGCTTAAAGGCTGTGATGTAAGATGCGGCAGGCGATATCCGTCTGAGGCGTAGAATTTCATGGAGGCCGTATGAGCGATCTGCAAGCGTTTCGCGCCGAGAAAGATGATTTTTTTGGCAGTCATCCACAAAGCCCGTTAACTGCGCAGCAGAGGCAGTCCTTTGAAGGCTTGCTTTATTTTGAGGAGAACCCTGCTCTTCGCCTGGAAGTAAAAGTGGATGAATTTCCTGATAAGGAAAGGATCCAAATGCAGACGACGACCGGGGATGTTCAGGACTATGAACGCTTCGGCCGGTTCCGGTTTTCGGTAGACGGGCAGGAGGCTGAATTGACGGTCTTCCATGGACCTCACGGATTTTTCCTGCCGTTTGTGGACTCACTGGCTGGAAAAGAGACCTATCCCGCCGGGCGCTATTTGGAGCCCGAGCCCTTGCCGGGCGGTCGGTTTCTGGTGGATTTCAACCTGGCCTATAACCCCTATTGCGCCTACAACGACATGTATTCCTGTCCGATCACACCGGCTGAGAATCGCTTGAAAGTACCCATGCGGGCCGGCGAAAAACTATTCCATTAAAAATCAGGTCTCCTATTTAGGAGACCTGATGATGTATGGGGGATTTGTATTTTCCAGGATCGCGAGCAGGGCTTCGTATTCTTCATGACATTCGGTGCACATTTCGATGTGCTGCCTGAGTAGTGGCATCAACCGGGCAGCGTCATCGCCGCGAATCTCGACCTCAGCGTATTGATCGAGCAATGTATAGACATCATTACACGAGCACTCATTGTCTTTCGTGTCTTGCAACGAAAGGATCAGGTCACGGATCAATTCGTCCGGAAGCCTGGGATCCTTGCGAAATACGTTTCGCACACGTTGGATAAATTCCTGAAGAGTCATTCTTTTCCGGTTACTTGACGTTAATCAGAATCCCAATCTTACTTGGACTCGAATGCCGCCAGCACTTCCTGCGGGGAAATATCTTCCGTTGCCAGCCGTCGTTTGAGGCGCAGCCGGGCATCGTGCAACAGCTTATACAAGGCATTGCGGTTGGTCTTCATGCGGCGGGCGGCTTCCTCCATGGGCATATCCTGCAGGCTCAAAAGGGTGATCGCCTGGCGTTGTTTAGGGGTCAATTCCTCCTCCAGGATGCGCCGCACGTGAGCGATCATATCGGCGCGTTCGGCATTTCTTTCCGGCCCGGCTTGCGGGTCAGCCATGATGCGCGCCGGGGCCGGTGATTCTTCGTTATCCACCAGCTCGTCAAGCGAGGAGTCCTGCCAGCGTTTGCGGCGCAGTTCCGTGAGGGCGATGCGGATCGCGATCTTATGCACCCAGGTTGTGAACATGCTGCGTCCCTCGAACGTATTGAGTTGATCGAGAACGCGCAACAAAGACTCTTGTGTTACTTCCTCCACCAATGGCATAAATAAAGGATCTTCAGGCGAGAGCCAGCGTGAGAGTGCATACGGCAGGCTTTTCTGAATTGTCTCGCGTAGATCACCCAGGGCGGCTTCACGCGCCGGGCCATTGGATTTAAGATCGTTCAGCCATTCTTCGTTGGTACGGGTAGTCATACTGCGGCGATTATAACCGAAGGTGTAATCACGAAACAAAAAACCACCTTGTGTGGTGGTTTTGTGGGCGCGGAGAGGCTCGAACTCCCGACCTCATCTGTGTGATAGATGCACTCTAACCAACTGAGCTACGCGCCCGGGATGTAGGAATTATAGTCGAGGCAGTTGCCTTTTGCAAGACTCTTTTACGGAGGCGGCAAATAATCCCACGGATTCACAAAATATGAGATGGTCCGGATCTCAAAATGCAAGTGCGCACCCGAAGAAGCGCCTGTTGTACCGATGGCGCCAATACCCTCGCCCTGGCCAACGCTCTGCCCGCAGAAGCGATAGATCGCGCTCAAGTGGGCGTACAGTGTTTGAAAACCACTGCCATGATCGATCATGATCATATTCCCGTAGCCGTAATTGTTCCGACCCGCGTACACTATCACACCGGCATCCGCGGCATACACACCTTCGCCCTCGCTTCCGGCAATATCGATGCCCCAGTGATTGGCCTTGGGTGTGTAATCGAAACCGGAAAGAAAATGCTTATTGGCCGGCCAAACGAAGGTGCCATAACCCACCGCACCACCGCTGACCGCCTCACAAGCACCCTGGCCCCAGACCAGTGGCGAGGCAGGATTTTCGCGCGTCACTCCGAGCGGCGCGCTCCAGGATACGAATTCACGGTGACCACCCGGGACGATCAAATATGTCCCGGCTTTGATATTTGGCGCGGATAGATCACCGATCGTGGAGGCATCCAATTCGTTGCCCGGATAGTTGAGGATATCGTCTGGTTTGACACTGAAGAAATCTGCCACACCATTCAGGCCGTCTCCCTGCTGCCACTCGTAATACGTTCCATCCACCGGCAGGATGATCAATTCCTGACCGGGCTGCAGGTTGTGCGGGTCATCCAGCAGCGTGCCGTAATTACCCCACAAAATTGTTTCAGGCTGCAGACCGAACTTCTCGGAGATCCCAAAGACGGTATCTCCATCCTGAACCACGTACATTGTGATCTCCTGGCGCGGCCTGGACGGGATCGTAGTGTGGATATTGGTCAGGCGGTTGATCCCGATCGAGGAAGAATCTTCCGGAAGTATTTGGTCCGCGGGTTGGAGGACGATCGTCTCCGTCGGACCCGCGGCCTGGGTGGCCGTTAACGCGGCAGTGATCGGCGCCTGACGAAAATACATTTGCACGAGCCAGATCACGACCGCGATCGCAACCACTGACAATACATGCGTGGTGAGACGCAGGATCGAATCACCCAGCCCCATATGGAGCAGGTTATCCGTCCAGCGCGTGAGTAAACCGGTTTCTTTAGTCTCAGTATGTGAGGTCGTGCCTGCCGCTTGCTTATCTTCAGCAGGGGACTTCGGGTTTTCAGGGGATTGTCGATCCATCTAGGGCAAATTCTCCGGACGCATCATAACAGGCCGTTTCTCCGACCGTCAAGCGAACCCCATAAACGCTAATCCTGCCTTAACCCTTCGTCTAAACTGGGTGCATCGCTCTCCGATTCCCGGATCCGTCGAAAGGCGAATTGTATGCTGCCGATACTGATCAGGCAGAAAACCCCGCATACCAGCACGGTCCTCGGCAGACTCCATTCCTGAGTCATCCACCCGATCAACAAACTCCCAAAAGGCGCGATGCCCTGCAAAGCCCACAGATAAATACTGAACACTCGTCCGCGCAAGCCATTGGGTACTTGCAATTGGATCAAGGTGTTCATCGTCGCCAGTTGAGTTACCGCACCCCAGCCCATCAGGGCAACCAGGAAGACCGTGATCCAGATTGATTTTGTAAAACCGATACCCAGCATGCCAATGATGAACGCGGCTTCACCCAGGATCAACCGCCGCCGGTGGGTCGCGGCAGAATTATTCATCGCCATCGAGAATGCCGCCAGCAACGCGCCGGCACCTTGCGCCGCATAGATGGCACTGTTGCGCGCATCCACCGCAGATTTTGTATCCCCGACCTGTCGCAGTATATCGGTCGAGAGGACGGGGAGCTGTTGAAGGATCGGCAGAGCCACCAAGCCCAGGATGGCTGCGATCAGGATCATCAAGCCGACCGACGTATTCTTAAAGATATAGAGTCCGCCTTCGCGAAACTCTTTCAGGATGGATGCGGAGCGCGGTAGGAGGGGCGGTCCGAAATGCGGGCGTACGAACAGGAGACCGATGATGATGGCTATAAAGCTAAGGCCATTAATGAAGAAAATCCAGCCTTCGCCATTTTGAGGGGAAAATAATAAGAACGGGGCAACGAACGCCGGCCCAAGGACGCGCGACAGATTGAATGCAGTCGATTGTAAAGCGATTGCATTCGGTAAAGCTTCGCGGCCCACCAATTCGATCAGCATGGCTTGCCGGGCCGTTATTTCGAAAGCGGTTGCAGTGCCCAGGATCAGAGTCAATACAACGATGTGCCAGATCTGGATCATGTCCCCGAGAGCGAGAAAAGCCAGCACAAATGTATCCAACATCATGATGATCTGCAGGGAGATGATCACCTTGCGTTTGTCCATGTGCTCGATCAATACGCCGCCGGGCAGGGCCAGAAAGAAGGTAGGCAAAGTGGCCGCGAACCCGATCAATCCCAGATCAAATGGGCGGCCGGTGAGGCGATACGCCAGCAGCGGCAGGGCGGTGTTTTGCATGGATGTGCCGATCAGGGATAGTAAATGCCCCACCCAGAAGAGCAGGAAATCGCGCGAAGTGAGCGCGGGGAACCGGTTGGTGAGGATACTTTGGAAACGGATCATCTAAACACAAAGGGCACGAAGGGTACAAAGGCAAACCTTCGAGTCCTCTGTGTCCTTCGTGTTTGGATTATTGAATGGGGACCACTAAATCTGGTCGCTCGTTGGCGGGACTGTTGACCAGGGTTGAAACGGGATAAGCGGTCATCTCTCCGGGCGGGAACGGTTTGAGAAACGGGAACAGGCTGTCGGGAGTCCTTGGTGCAGGGTCGAGCCATTGTTCATAGTCGGCTCGCTGCAGGATCACAGGCATGCGGTTATGAATTCCGGCCATCAGTTCATTCGGCTCGGTGGTGATAATGGTACAGGATCGGACTGCCGAACCGTCCGGGCTGTTCCAGTTGTCCCATAAACCTGCGAAGGCAAAGGGTTTACGATCTTTCAAATGGATGAAATGCGGCACTTTTGTCTTCGCCCCGGGCTGGGCTTTCCACTCGTAAAAACCATCCGCCAGGATCAAACAGCGTTTGTATTTAAAGCCACCGCGGAACGAAGGCTTTTCCGCCAGCGTTTCTGCACGGGCGTTGATCAACCGGTTTCCAATTGAGGGATCCTTCGCCCAGGATGGGATCAGTCCCCAAATGAAGAAATCAGCTTTGTGGGCGCCATCATTCGGGATTGCCAGCACGGGTTGCGTGGGAGCGATATTGAAGCGCGGCGCGAATTGGGATGGAAAAGTGTAATCTGCGAAATCTTGTAATTCAGATGGGTCAAGAGTTAGGGTAAATCGTCCGCACATAGTTAATTCCTTATGTTGGGTGTGAAGTGTTACGTGTCAAGTGTCAAGTGTCAGGTCTCAGGTGTCAAGTAAAGTGAATTAATAGTCTATTGATTCTTAAGCATCCTGAAATCACCTTCGCGCACAGTCACACCGATCGAGTCGAGATGCTCCAGCAGCGCCTGGGCGTATTTTCGGCTGGTATCGAACAGGTCGCGGACCTCGGCCAGGGTGATCTGTTTGTTTTGGTGCAGGGTCTGCTTAATTTTCGTGACCATCAGATCATAATCCTGTTTTCGAAAGACAACCTCCTGTGAAACAACGATCAGGTCACCTGTCTCCATGAGTGCGTTGAAGACCTCTTCCCCGACTTCCGCCTGTATCTCCCTGACGCTGGGTGGGCTGAACGGGCTCTGTGCGAACTTCTGGATTAGAGACTGGACTTCGGCTTGCTGGTCAGCATCGAATTTCACCTTGTACCCTGTAAGGCCGATCGAATCGCCGGCCTCGGTCACTGTGTGTGCATCGATGAGTTTTTTAATGGCAGCATTAAAGAGCCGCGGCTGGAGCTTTAACCTGCTTTTCAATTCTTCGCGCGGGATGCCTTGGCGTAATGGAAAACTCTGATGGTAAGACTCGATTAATTGTATGGCATTCGCATACAGCGCATTCCAGTGGGGCAGGGCAAGCAGAAGGTTATCGGACCCCGCTCCTGTTTCGGACATCTCCAAGTTGACCAACGAACCCTTTGCCAGTAAATCCTGAAGTGCGGATTCTGCGATGGATGGATCGATCCGTGAGCGTTCGATGATTTCTTTCACGGGAGCGGCGTGCAGAGCCAACGCGGCCTCGAGTAATACTTCAGCCGGCGAGCCCTGGAATAGCGAGGCCAACGACTCCAGCACACCATCGTCGAAGCGCTTGTGTCGCCCTTTCGGTTGATGGTCCACGATCAAACCACCGCCCAGGGTTTCTCCTGGTGATGGACGGCGCAGGATATACCGGTCGCCTCGCACAGCCACGACGGGATCGCGTAGTTCCAATTGGATCCAGCCTTCTTCGCCGGGCTTAATTTCCTCCGCATCCAGTAATCGCAATCTAGCCATCGTCTCGCTGGCACCTACGAACAACTTCATTTCGCTGGCATGTTGAAGGTTGGCGGTCGCATCTTTCAAGGAACGAAAGCGCGCGTCCAGGCGACGGGTGGCTTGATACTGGCCGGGATGGGTCAACACATCGCCGCGCCGGATCTTTTCGATTTGAATATTTGAGATATTGACTGCCGTGCGCGAGCCGGGAATTGCCGTGGTTTCTTTTTTCTTGTGAGTTTGCAATCCGCGCACTCTGCCTCTTGCGCCACCCGGAAGGATCTCGATCTCATCTTCGAGAGCGAGTCCTCCGTCCGTCAAGGTGCCTGTCACGACGGTGCCAAAACCGCTGATACTGAAAACACGGTCGATCGGCAGGCGCGGCCGCCCAAGATCGGAACGCATGATTTGATTTTGAAGCACTCCCATCAAAGTGGATATCAATCCGTCCAGGCCGGTCATATTCCTGGCGGAGACGCGCACCAGGGGGGCGCCGTCCATAACGGTGCCGGCCACAGCTGCGCGCACCTCTTTTTCAACGAGATCAAGCCAGGTCGGATCGGAGGCGAGGTCCGTCTTGGTCAGGACAATTATGCCGGCTGGGATCTGCAACAGATCGAGGATCGAGAGATGTTCCCGGGTTTGTGGCATCACACCTTCATCGGCGGCGATCACCAGCAGGGCGGCGTCGATGCCCGCGATGCCGGCCAGCATATTCCCGATAAAATCGCGATGCCCAGGTACATCCACAATGCCGAGCTCCTCGCCGTTCGGAAGAGTCATCCATCCGAAGCCGAGATCGATCGTCATCTCGCGCTCCTGCTCTTCCTTAAGACGATCCGGGTGAACGCCCGTAAGCGCGGCGATCAACGTGGACTTGCCGTGATCAACGTGTCCCGCGGTCCCGATGACGCGCATAGCTTACTTGGTGGATCGGGTGGTTTTGGCGGCTTTTTTGCCGCGGCCCATGATGCGCTGGTAGGTGGTCATCCAATCATGCGTGATGTTCATCAGTTCTTGCAGCTGTTTTTCTGTGGTATCAGTGGTCTGATGGAACTGATCCTGCAGGACCTGGACAATGTCGTCCAGCGCAGTGGCGCGTTCCTTTAGCTTGTCCATGTCCTTGCGCATTTCACGCACGGATTCCTCCTGCGAGAGGGACAGTCCTGTCCAGCGTTTCTGATCATCCGCTTTGAAAGTGACCCACTCCTGGCGCAGGCGATCCTCGGCCAGGCGCTGCATCTCGGAGATCTCACTAATGCGGCGTTCGAGTTTGGTATTGAGTTCGGTGTAGGTATCCTGGGCTTTTTGGGCGGAACGCAATGTTTCGTTCATCGACGCAACTTGCGTATCGAACGAAGCGGTCTGCCGTTTGAACTCTTCAAATCGTTCGCGCCATTCCTTGAAGGAACGGTCCCGATCCACCTGGGCCATGGACTGTTGTTCAAGAAATGCGGCCTGGGATGTCTTTCTTTCGGTTTCCGAATCGAACATCTCGCTGATCCGGTTATCGGCGTTGCGCAGGCCGTCTGCGTTTACCTCGCCCTTGGCGCGCGTTTCGTCCAGCCGCTTTCGCAAAGCTGTCAGTTCGCCTTGCAGGTCGGTTACGCGTTTCACGTCCTGCCGGCGGGTCTCCTCATAGATGCCTTGCGTGTTCTTGAGCTCTTCATGAACCTGGAACACTTCATCGATCTTGGGTTTCAAGTGCAGAATGCTGTCATTCAAGCGCTGTTGTTCCGTGCTGCGTGTTTTCAATTCCTTGCGGAATTCGGCAACATCCGAGATCTCCTTGAATTGTGTGAATTCCTTGTTAAGGGTCTCGACTTCCTTCTGATGCTGTTTGGCAGCTTCGCTTTCCCTGTTTTGATGTTTCTTCTCCACATCCTCCAGCATCTTGCTGAAGTCATCGCGTTGTTTTGCGAGCATTTGGTTGAATTGATCCAAACGCGCGGACGTGGCAGAAACCTGCGAAAGTTCCTTACTGAGATCCTTGACT
>CAYUUJ010000062.1:0-8441 GCA_964447845.1 uncultured Anaerolineaceae bacterium | reverse complement strand
GCGCCATACTGCGCCCAATCCCGCTCGAAACGAAACACCTCTTTGGCCGGCGGCAGAGGAGCTTGTGTTTCGATCCAGCGCACCGGTTCCTCACCGACATTGGCAAAACTGTGGATACAGCCAACGCCCGTCCAGATCACATCGCCAGGCCCCAGGTCGTAGACCTTTCCATCGGCGGTCGCCTGCACGCGTCCGCTGACAATAAAGTAGGATTCTTCAAAGGTATGGTCGTGCGGGTCGATCTTCGCGCCGGGCTGGTATTGGATCAGGAAAAGCGATTGGTGGATCGCTCCGAAAGAACGGTCCACGAACATTTTGATCGCCACACCGGTGGTGGGGTTGAACCCCTCCATTTGCGACGGCCCACCGGGATGCGGCAGCTGCGATTCGTCGAAATAGCCAAACACTTGATCCCCGGCTGCGTTCAAGTCAGGAGGTGTGGCTTGAGCGGACGGTTCACCGCCAATGAAAAATGTGTCACGGCCAAATTCAACGGAACGCGGCTGGGGCGCCTGCATCTCCAGCCAGCGAACCGGCCGGTCTCCCGCGTTGCGCCAGGCATGCTTGACTCCCGTACCGATCAACCCAAAATAACCCGGGCTCAATAGACAGGCCTGCTCGCCAATTTGAGCGATGACATTGCCTTCCAATACGTAAAAGCTCTCCTCGAATGAATGCAGATGAGGTTGAATGAGGCCACCTGGGTCTAAATAACAAATGCCGGTGCCCATATGCACCGAGCCGGAGGCCCAATCCACATAAGAGGATCTGCGGAAACCAGTGCTTCGTTTCTGGTAGGTTTTGGGCGCCTGTGCGGCAGTCCCGTCAATCTTGGATACGTGATGCATATGGATCAGCTCCTCAGTTCGTTAACTGTTCGGGGTCTTCCACCAACTCGGCCAGGCTTTGCAGGAATTGCGCACCGCGCACGCCGTCCACCACGCGATGATCGCAGGAGAGACTGAACGTGATCATCGGCTGGACCGCAGGTTGACCGTCGAGTGGCACGACCCGGTCCGCGATGCGGCCGACAGCCAGGATGGCTGCCTGGGGTGGGTTGACGATCGCATTGAATGCATCCACACCATACATGCCCAGGTTGCTGATGGTGAAGGTGCCTCCACTGATATCGTCGAGAGACAGTTTGCCTGCCTGGGCTTTGGCAACGATCTCTTCACGCCGCCTCGCTAATTCGTCGAGTTCCAATCCGTCCGCACGATGGATCACCGGCACCACCAGTCCATCCTCCACAGCAACTGCGAGGCCGATGTTAATGTCGGGATTGAGGATAATGTTTTGTTTCTGCCAGGATGCGTTCAGGCGCACATGACGCCGCAAACAAACCGCTACGAGTTTCACCAGCAGATCCGTGTAGGTTATTTTCCCGGCGGCATCGTTCTGTGCTTTCTCACGCCAGGCAATTAATCCAGTCGCGTTGACCTCCCGGATCAGATAAAAGTGCGGGATGGTCGTCCAAGCTTGGGAAAGCCGTTCCACCATGACACGCCAGACGCGGCTGACAGCCAGGCTTTCTGATTCAGGTTCATGCTCAATAGATGCAGCGACCGTTGACCTAATTGGTTGGACCCCAAGCACATCAGCCGCGACGACCGCGCCTTCCGGTCCGCTGCCCGGGATTGTTTTGAGATCGAGTCCACCTTCCTGGGCGAGCCGCTTTGCTTTGGGCGAAGCCGGCACACGACCACGAACCAGCGGCTTTTTCTGGAAAGCAAGATAGGCCAGGACGTCCTCTTTCCGGATCTGACCGCCCTGTGACCGGACGCGCGTTAAATCAAGATTGTGTTCGGCTGCCAGCCGCGCCGCGATGGGCGTGACCGCGACGATGACAGGCTGAGGCGCGGGCTGAGATACGTTTGCGGAGGTCGAGGCCGGTGGAGGGGCGGCACTGATCGTTGTCGTCTCTGTGCGAACAGGCGCAGTTTCACCTGGAGCGAGGATAAGGGCGATCCGTTGACCGACAGGGATCACATCACCAGCTTTGGCTGTTACGCTGGTCAAAATGCCGCTGCCAGGTGCTTCGATCTCCACTGTCGCCTTGTCGGTTTCCACTTCCATCAACGGCTCGCCTTTCGTAACAGTGTCCCCGGGGGCTTTCAGCCAGCGGAGTAGTGTGCCGGTTTCCTGAGTCATACCAAGTGCGGGCATTACCACATCTTTCGCCACAGTGATAATCTCATTTACTGCTTGTTCGCTTTGGACTGGTTATTGCCGCGGTCACTTCGACCGGGCGCAGGTTGCGCATCATCCGGCAAGCCGGCCCCGCCGTAATCTACGCCGGTATAGTCAAGGTTCTTCTGCGATTGAGTCTCCCTGGTGCCGGGGAGCGGACCGCCGGCGGTATAATATTTCGTACCTGCTACCAAAAGTTCCTCCGCTGGGAAACGCGTAATAACCTCGCAGCCATCCTTCGTAACCACCAATTGTTCCTCAATGCGCGCCGCCGACCAGCCATCGGTGGCGGGCCAATAGGTTTCGAGCGCGAAGACCATCCCTTCCTGAATGACTTCAGGGCTGTCGAAGGACACCAAACGGCTGAAAATTGGTTTTTCCCATATCGCCAGGCCAACCCCATGTCCATATTGAAGGGCAAAGGCGACTTCCTCATTCGGCAGGCCGAACTCCTCAGCCTTGGGCCAGAGTTTCACCACGTCCGCAGTCGTGACGCCGGGCTTGATGGCATTGATGGCAATATCCAGGTAATAACGGCAGCGCTTATAGGCATCCACCTGCGCCCGCGATGCACTGCCGACGGAAAGCGTGCGATAGTAACAAGTTCGATAGCCGTTGAAACTGTGCAGGATATCGTAGAAGGCAAGATCGCCGGGCCGAAGAACGCGGTCACTGAAGACATGCGGATGAGGGTTACAACGTTCACCGGAGATCGCGTTGACTCCCTCGACATGTTCTGAACCCATGCTGTACAGCACATTGTTGACCAATCCCACGCACTCATTCTCGCGTACGCCGGGCTTCATGAAGCGATAGAGTTCTTCGTAAGCTGCATCAACCATGGCGCAGGCCATCGTGAGCAGCATGATCTCATCTTCAGTTTTAATGACGCGCGCTTCCTGCATAAGCTGTTGACCGTCAACGACCGTGATGCCCTCCTTCTGAAGCGCAAAAAGGACGGGCGGTTCAATAACGTCCACACCCAGGGGTTCTTTTTCCAGGCCGCGTTCTTCGAGTTCGATGCGGATCTTGCGCGCCACATCCTCTGCTCGATGAGCACCGGGCGGCATTGCGCCGCGCAGAGTCGAAATTCCTGCCCGTGACCGGCCTTCACCGAGCCATGAGCAATACATCTCGTGATGCTTTGCAGCCACACCGAAATCCCAATTAATCGGCTCGTTATCCTGCGGCAGCAGGCAGAAGCGACCCAGCTTGTCGATTGCCCAGGTGCCGATTGTGGTGTTGGTGATATAGCGGATGTTGACCATATCGAAGCATAACAACGCTCCAATTTCGGATTTCTTCAAGGTCGCTTTGATGCGTGCCAAACGTTCGCGTCGCAAGCGATCAAAATGGATCCGCTCTTCCCAATCCACAGCCATTGTTCCAAAGGTTTTTATCGGCATATCTGCCTCCTAGAAAATATACGGATCGAGGATCAATTTTTTCCGCATAAAGCCCGGGCCATCTCAAACACTTGTTTGGCGCTGGGGATGGTTAAGTCTTCCAAAACGGGTGAGAATGGAATCGGGACGTTCATGGCGCCCATCCGTTTGACGGGAGCATCCAGATAGTAGAACGCGCCATCCGCGATGACGGAGGCCAGCTCGGCGGTAACGCCGTATTGTTCGTAGCCTTCATCGATCACGATGGCGCGGCTTGTTTTTTTGACAGATTCGACCAAGGTCGCTTTGTCGAGTGGAACCAGCGTACGCGGATCCACAACCTCGGCACTCACACCAATTTCATTGAGAAGTTTGGCCGCATCCAGAGCCACATACACCATACTGCTGGTGGCCACTAATGTAATATCCGTGCCTTCCCGTTTAATATCTGCAACCCCCAGCGGGATGGTGTATTCAGCCTCCGGCACCGGACCTTTGACGGTTTTGTACATCATCTTGTCTTCGAGGATGACCACCGGGTTATCATCCCGGATGGCGCTCTTCATCAATCCCTTTGCATCGTAGGGTGTGGAGGGAACAATTACTTTAAGGCCGGGGATGTGGCAGTACCAGGCATGCAGTGATTGTGAATGTTGTGCTGCTGAGCGACGACCCGCCCCCATGGTTGTCCGCAGGACCATCGGCACTTTTAATTTCCCGCCGGACATATAATGGATCTTGGCAGCCTGATTAGCCACCTGATCCATAATCAGACCACTGAAATCCCCAAACATGATATCTACAACGGGTCGCAAGCCTGTCATTGCCGCGCCGACGGCCAGGCCGGTGTAACCGGGTTCGGAAATCGGGGTGTCGAGTATGCGATCCGGACCAAACTCATCCACCAGGCCGTTCAATACCTTGAAGGTTGTGCCGGCTTCGGCAATGTCTTCGCCCAACATAAACACACTCGGGTCGCGGCGCAACTCCTCCGCCAATGCCTCTTTAATGGCATCGCCAAAGGTTAATTCGCGGCCCTTTGCCTCAGGCATAGACATGCTTGCTCACTTCTTCGGGAACAGGAAACGGCGCGTTCAACGCCATCTCAACGGATGCTCCTATTTCGCTTATCACCTGACCTTCGATCTGCTCGAAAATTCCCGCATCCGCCAGTTTATTTTCGATCAACCAATTTGAGAGTAGCTTTAACGGATCGCGATCCGTTTTCCATTTGTTTTCCTCATCTTTTGAGCGGTAATACTCGCGATTGATGTCCCCGACATGATGACCGAGATAACGATAGGTATTGCACAACATAAAAGCAGGTCCTTCACCCCTGCGTGCCCGCTCGACAAGCATTTGGGCGGATTCATGGACCTCGCGGACGTTCTGGCCATCCACTTCCACTGTCAGGATGCCGAAAGCTTCTGCGCGCGCCGTCATACTCCCGGCTGTGGATTCCGAGTGGTGAGTGTATTCGTTATACAGGTTGTTTTCACACACGTAGATAACGGGCAGCTTCCAGAGTTGAGCCATGTTCATCGTCTCGTACAACACGCCCTGTCCCAGCGCCCCTTCGCCGAAGAAGCAGACCGCCACGCGTCCGTTGCCAAGTCGTTTGCTTGAAAACGCGGCGCCGGTCGCGATCCCCGCGCTGCCTGCCACGATTGCATTCGCGCCAAGATTGCCGGTGTCCTGGTCCGCAATGTGCATCGAACCGCCCTTACCGCGGCAGTATCCGGCTTCCTTACCTAGTAGTTCGCAGAACATCTTGTCCACCGAGGCACCCTTTGCCAGGCAATGACCGTGGCCGCGATGCGTGCTGGTGATGTAATCGTCTTTATGCAATGCCTCGCAGACTCCGACCGCGATGCCCTCTTCGCCGATATACAGATGCGCCAGCCCGGGCATCTTTGCGCCCTGATACAGTTCGTTGACCTGCTCCTCGAACGTACGGATCCTGAACATCTGCTCGTACATGTGGAGCCAATGCTCGCGATCCACACCGGATGCGGGCGCATCTTTCCGGTCCGCAACCGCACGCGTGCGAGTGGCATTCTTCTTTGCGGGCATATCAGGCTTCAGTGTTTCCAGACATACGCTCCAACACCTTGAACAGGACTGCAAAATCCTGTTCGGCATACCCCATCTCTTTCGCCTTCATCAACAACTCGTTCGCCAATTCAGCTGTGCGCAGGGTTAATCCTGACTCGCGGCCCAATTCCAGTGCGAGTTGAATATCCTTATGCATCATGGCGATGTCGAACCAGACCTCGTCCGGCATTTTCAGAATAAACGGCGCCCGATATTTCATGGCCGGGGAAGCTGCCACGCTGTTGAGCAACGCATCCAGGGCGGCAGCGCGTGGAATACCACTCCGTTCTGCCAGCAATACGCCTTCAAACAGCGTTATCAGTTGAGGTGCCAGATTGAGGTTGATGGCGATCTTCATAGACACCCCCTGCCCGGCTGCCCCCACATGGATGATCTTCTGGCCGAGCTCTTCAAAAACTGGACGCACTTTTTCCAGCACCTCGGCATCGCCGCCAACGAAAAAAACAAGCGTGCCCGACTCAATGGCCGGCACACTCCCTGAGACGGGTGCCTCCAGCATGTGAGCACCGGTAGCTGCCACTCGTCCCGCGAGATCGCGGATCAAGGCCGGGCTGACCGTACTCATATCCACATAGATCTTTCCGCCCGACAGGCCAGCCACGACGCCTTCAGGGCCATCGGCAATCGACGACAAAGCCGCCGTATCCGTAACCATACTGAACGTGATATCGGCGGCCTGGGCGACCTCGCGTGGCGATCCTTTGAGCTGCATTCCCAACTTAATTAATGAATCTGCTTTGCCCGGCGTACGGTTGTAACCGGACACCTGATGTCCGGCAGCTAACAAACGTTGTACGATCCGACTACCCATCAAGCCTAAACCGACAAAACCAAGATTAGCCATGGTGATTCCTGCAGGATTGTGGAATACAATATTTAACCATACTGAACACATTATAGTTATTTGTTGAGTTTTGTCAATAAATACTGAACATTTTGGGGGAATTTTAAGCTGGAATGAACACAAAGTGCTTGCTTTGTTTAGAATCATTGAATATAATCAGTCCGTCGCTACTTCTAATTCAGCTACTGGTTCCCGGGAAAATATGTCTGAAATCAGCCCCCAACATGCACGCGCAATCGGCGAGAAACTTCGAGCCATCCGGCAGCAACGACAAATAAGTTTACGAGTGCTGGCCGACAAAGCCGAGGTGAGCGCCAGCATGTTAAGCCAGATCGAGACCGGCAAGGCTTACCCTTCCGTGCGCTCCATCTACAATATCGCGGCCGCCCTCGGCGTATCTGTGGACTATTTCTTCCCCGAGCAAAAAATCAACCATGCGATCTCCGGAGACGCATTGCAAATCAACGCCGCAGATGCCATGACGGCCAGTGAGATGCGCGAGGCCACAGTACATCGAGCCGGAGATATTAATGTGGCGGAGATTGCGCCCCGCGCCCAATCAATGCAGCCGGTTGTGCACTCGGATGCCCGCCCGGTAATTGAACTTAATGGAGGTGTGACCTGGTCACGCCTTACCGTGCTGGCCGAATCCGACGCTGAATTTCTGGAGATCACTTATGCCCCCGGCGCAATGTCCGGCGCGAATATGTCCCACCACGAAGGCCGAGAGTTTGGATTAATCCTTGAAGGGGTGTTGGTAGTTGAGCTGGGGTTCGAATCCTACACTCTGCAGACGGGGGATAGCATCATTTTTGAGTCCACAACCCCACACCGCTTGATCAATCAAAGTGCTCAACCTATGCGTGCCGTGTGGGTGGTACTGAGCCAGCATTAGTCCCATTACCCAAAACCTGGTAACTTCCCTAAATTAAATCAAATTTAATGCAGTGGATTCCAGATCCACGAGAGCAGCATGGCCAGCCCCGCCAGCAGTGCCCCAAGGGTGGTAAACAAGACGCTGATCTCCATAAACTCGCGTTTGGTGACCGAATTGACAGGCAGTTTTTTGAAAACTTCCTGAAGCTCGCCTGAACTGGTAGCAGGGAAATAAACAGCACCCGTCATGGCGGCCACCTGCTTGAGGGTTACTTCGTCTATACCTCGGTTCGAGCCGCCGCCTCCACCTTGCTCCGGTCCAACAGGGAAGAAGGGATCACCGGTATCGAATCCCACACCGCAAAACGGGATCGGCCCGCTGGCGTTGGCAGTGCCAAACCCGATGGTGTAAACAGGCACACCGCGATCCACCGCTTCCTGCGCCGCCGTCAACGGGTGGGGACCTGCGTTGTTAACTCCGTCTGTCAGCAGAACAATGATATAGGGCGGGGGTTCGCCCTCCTCGCGGGTGACAGGCCCGGCGAGTGGGTCGATCCCGCTCGGGGTCACGTCCTCATAGATTTCTGCGATCGCATCCAGTGACTTAAGAATGGCGCTGCCGATCGCCGTCCTGCGCGCCGTGGTCAGGCTTTCAACTGCACTCGTCAGCGCCGCCTGATCGTTCGTGGGTGCCACGATCAACTCTGCAAAACCGGCGAACGCCACGATGCCGATCTGTGTGGTGGATTCCTGATTTTGAATGAAGGATAGGGCAGCGGATTTTGCCGCCTCGAGACGGTTGGGTTGTATATCCCGCTGGCACATGCTGCGTGAGACGTCCAACGCCAGGATCACGGTGGTCTGTCCGCCAGGCACATCCACGGTGGCCCTGGGCCGGCTCATCGCTCCTCTGAGAAATCACATATTCCACTGAGATTTCCACATGATCTTTTGAAAGCATTTTTGCTGCGGTTTGTAATTCAGGAAGAAGCTCCTTCCCTGGGGGTACCGGTCCTCGTGCTACGCGATAC
>CAYUUJ010000061.1:0-8490 GCA_964447845.1 uncultured Anaerolineaceae bacterium | reverse complement strand
GCCGAGTTCTTCCTGTTCAGCGATGTGCGTTACGGCGGGGGTACAAATTCAAGCTTTTACTATGTGGACAGCAACGAAGCCTGGTGGAATTCCGGCGAACAGCTGAAGCCGAATCTCGGCGGACAGATCGCCGCGAAGCGCGGATATTTCCCCACCCCTCCGACCGACACCCTGCAGGATATTCGCAGCAAGATCGTCCTGGCCTTGATGGCCACGGGCATCGATGTCGAAGTGCACCATCACGAAGTGGCCACCGCCGGCCAGTGCGAAATCGACATGCGTTTTGACAGCCTGCTGACCATGGCCGATAAACTGACCAAGTACAAGTACATCGTCAAGCAGGTTGCGCGTGCCAACGGCCTGAGCGCCACATTCATGCCCAAACCCTTATTCGGGGATAACGGCTCCGGGATGCACGTTCATACAAGCCTTTGGAATAATGACAAAAACCTGTTCTACGCAGATTCTGGGTACGCAGGTTTGTCGGAGATGGCGAAATATTACATCGGCGGCTTGCTCAAGCACGCCCCCGCCCTGCTGGCCCTGGTTGCTCCCACCACGAATTCCTATCGCCGCCTCGTGCCGGGCTTTGAAGCACCTGTCAACCTGGCATATTCCCAACGCAATCGCTCGGCTATCTGCCGAATTCCGGTTTACTCGAAGAGCCCCAAGGCCAAGCGCGTGGAGTTCCGCGCTCCCGATCCATCCTCCAATCCTTATTTGTGCTTCGCAGCGTTGTTGATGGCCGGGCTGGATGGCATTCAAAACAAGATCGATCCGGGCCAACCCGTGGACAAGGATATGTACGAGTTGCCCGCCGAGGAAATGAAGAAGATCAAACAAGTCCCCGGCTCCCTCAGTGAAGTTCTGAGCGCACTCGAGGCCGATCATGATTTCCTGTTGAAGGGAAATGTCTTCACAGCCGACATGCTCGAGGCTTATATTTCCTACAAGCGTGAGAACGAAGTCGATCCGGCTCGTTTACGCCCGCATCCTTTTGAATACACCCTGTATTACGACGCCTAAACCTGCCTATCAGGTTTGCAACAGGGACTCGTGAGATCCATATCCATCCCTCCTAGGGAAAGGTGAGACAGAAAGACCGAGGAGCCCCTCGGTCTTTCTCATATCATTTCATGACGCTCTTCATTTCATCCTTCATTCTCGCGATCGCATTCTGTGCGCCGCCCGGGGTCGTGACCGCCGAAACGGTCCGGCGCGGGCTGGCTCGTGGATTCTGGCCCGCGCTGCTGGTTCAGCTCGGATCGGTGATCGGGGATGCCACCTGGGCTACGCTGGCCATCGCGGGAGCAGCCCTGCTCATCCAGAACTGGATCATTCGGCTGATCCTGTCTTTGATCGGGATCGGTTTTCTCGTCCACCTGGCGATCAAAGCCATCAAGGATTTTCGCGCCGAGGTAGTCCCCACCTCAACCGAAGCCTCCGACCGCGGCGACCTGACGACCGGGATGGTGCTCTCGTTGAGCAATCCCTTCGCGATCGCCTTTTGGGCCGGCGTCGGCACCACCATCTTCGTCAGTGTTCCAGGGTCACCTGACCTGTTTCATTACGCAACCTTCTATATTGCCTTTTTCCTGGGTACGATCGTCTGGTGTTTCTTCATGGCCGCCCTGGTGGCTTGGGGGCGCCAATTTGTGACTCCGGCATTCTTCCGCTGGGTAAATCTTGTCTGCGGGCTGGGACTCATGTTTTTCGCCGCGCAGTTGGCCTGGCAGCTGGCGCAAAACGTCCGCTAGCGGGAGCTAGCCGGAATTTGCAGATATTGCAATCAAATGAGAAAATCATTGCTCAAAACGACAGTTGATCAATATGAGGCTATGATAGGTTCCATGCCCCCAGAAGAAACCGAACCTCGTTTGCTAGAGGCCCTGGCCAGCCTGAACCAGATCAGCGGCGCGATCAATCAGATCGGACCCAGCCAGACCGGTAACAGCGACGTAAGCCTGCAGCTGATCGTGGAAAGCGCCATCCGGGTTGTGCCGGGTTCCTCTGCGGTCATTTATACCTACGACCAGGCTGCAGCCGAGTTCGAAAAGGAATCGCGTGTTTCAGCCGAGCCGGATGGACAGCTCCACTCGTCTGAGACGGCCGTTCCGGAAGATGCACCACGACCGGGCGGGATCGGAATGCGGACGATCACGCGCAGGCGCAAGACACTCTCCTACGAAGAAACCGATCTAAATATCCATCCTTATCAGGCTGCACAGGGCGTGAAGGCGGTGGCATGCTTCCCGTTGATCGTGGCGGAACAAACCGTCGGGGCGCTCTATATTTATCTGCACGAGGAACGTGAATTTACTTATCTCGAGCAATTAATGCTCGATAATTTTGTTAATCAGGCGGCCATGGCAATTTATCACAGCCGGCATCTGAGCGGGATCCGGCGCAATCTGGCTCGTAAAGAGGATGAGCTAAACCGCCTTCACCGCGCAGGCATGCTGATCTCCTCGCGGCTGCGCCTGGAACAGACTCTCGAATCAATTTTGCAACTTGCCCTGGAAGTCACAAATGCCCAATACGGTATCTTTCGATTATTGGATAAAAGCGGTGACTACCTGATCACGCGCGCCATCGGTGGAGCTCACCTGGAGCGGCCGTTGGTTGAAAGACTGCCACTGGATGGAAACAGTATCATGGCCCATGTGGCGCGCACGCGCGAACCGCTCCTGATCCCGGACTTGCGCGAA
Organism: uncultured Anaerolineaceae bacterium; assembly: GCA_964447845.1. GTDB lineage: Bacteria > Chloroflexota > Anaerolineae > Anaerolineales > Villigracilaceae > DASXQN01. The sequence continues at coordinate 5,782 of CAYUUJ010000061.1, read as the reverse complement.
CCACGCTGGTCAGAGATCTACTATCCGCTCGATCCCAATCTGCAAATGCTTTCCGAACTGGCGATCCCGTTGATCAACGCCAGCGGCCGCTTGGAAGGGGTTCTCAATCTGGAAAGCCCCATGCCCGGGACGTTTTCCGAAGATGACAGCCATATGCTGCAATCGCTGGCGACGTATGCGGTTACCGCCATTCAGGAAGTACGTTTGCTGGATGCGTTGCAGGAAATCGCCCAATTGCTGCTTTCCCAATCATCGCAGAAACTGCTGGATCATCTGAGCGCGGTCGCCAACGATCTGTTGAATGCCTCGTCCAGCGCGATCTGGTTCGTAACGGATAACGATGAATTGACCCTGACCGCCTCGACCGGCACCTACCGTCATGCAGATAAGATATCTTTGCAGAAAAGCCTTACCGGCCAGGCCGTCCTGCTTAGAAAAACGATCACGACCAGCAATATTAATTCCGATCCTGTGATCGAAACGCACGAGCTTTCCGGGACCCAAAACTGGTCCCGGGCGTTGATCGTACCTTTGCTGACCGGCGATGAAGGCCGGGCGATCGGCGCGTTTAGTGTCTTTCGAACCGAGGCCGGTGTTGGTCGATTCGCCGAATCCGAATGGGATGAAAAGGTACTGACCTGTCTGGCTCATTATGCCGTGCTGGCCGTCCAAAACGAATCCCGCCAACAAGCCCTGCGCGCTTCCCAGGAACAGCGTTCGCTGGCGGAAACTTTTGCAGCGGTGGGCGATATTGCCTCCAACCTGCTGCACAACATGAACAATAAAGTCGGAACCATTCCGGTACGCGTCCAAACCCTTCAAGATAAATATCTCACGGCGCTGAAGGCGGATCCTTATCTGGCGAACAACCTGAAAGAGATCGAACGCTGCGCCATGGAAGCCATGCAGATCGTTCAGGAAAATCTTTCTTATTTGCGTCCTATCCGAATGGAACAGATCGAGGTGGCACCCTGGGTATCGGGCGCCGTACTCGCCGTGCAAGTACCACCGGGGATAAAAATCAAAACGGACGGGCTCGATGATCTTCCGACAGTGATCGCCGGAGGACAGAGTCTCGCCTTTGTGTTCAAAAACCTGATCGACAACGCGGTGGACGCCATGCGCGGTAAAGGCGTGATCCTGATTCAAGGAATTAGCATACCTGGTTGGGTGGAAATCACGGTCGCCGATAGCGGCCCTGGAATTGCTCCCGAACTCCATGATCAGATCTTCGAGCTGGACTTTTCCGGGCCAACCGGCGCACGCCCGGGCAAGCTTGGTTTTGGTCTGTGGTGGGTTAAGACCCTGATGGCCCGCCTGGGCGGTTCCGTCACGATCGAGAGTGACGGCCGGCATGGGACAACCTTTCGTTTGCGGCTGCCATCCGCGGAGCAGGATTGATGAGCGAGCCTGCCCTGCGCGCGTTGGTTGTCGAAGACGATCACTCATGGCAACAGATCCTGAGCGAGATCCTGACCGATTCCGGCCTGGAAGTGGACGTCGCTGCCAACGTGGAGAGCGCTTCCCTGATCCTCAAGGCGCAACCCCACCGGCTGGCCGTTGTGGATCTTTCACTTTCCCCCAACGACCACAATAATTACGACGGCTTGCGCGTGCTGGACGCCGTACGCCGACTGGATCCCAATTGCCAAACCATTCTTCTGACGGGCTTTGCGACCGTTGAATTGGCCGTTACTGCGCTCACGGATTATGGCGCCTTCACTTTCCTGCGTAAGGAGAGTTTCCATCGCAGCCAGTTCCGTGACATCGTTTATCGCGTCCTGGTCAGCGCGCCGCATCAACCGGCTGCAACTCCCTCCTCAGAAACGCCGGCATCTCCAGCCAAAGGGCGGGCGATACCGGCCGGTAACCCTAAAGAGAAAGCGCTCGTGGTTGAAGATGATGCCGGCTGGCGCAGTATTCTGGATGAGCTCGTGAGCGATGCCGGATTTCAAGTACGCGCCTGCGCAAGTTTCGGCGACGCAGTCGGTTATCTGCGGCGTGAAAAATTCACTTTGGCAGTGATAGACCTGTCATTAAAAGGATTAACCGGATACCCGTGGGATCATGGTTCGGCGAATGAACATTCCGAAGGCTACCAGTTGCTCGCCACCACGCGGGCAGAAGGCATTCCGACCATTGTTGTCAGCGGGATCGCCGAGCCGGAAGAGATCCAGCGCATTTATTCCGAGCATTCCATCGCCGCGTACATCGAAAAGCCGAGCTTCGACCGCGCCACATTCCGCCGTGTGGTGGATGAAGCACGCCTAACGTATCAATCCCTGAGTGAATTAAGCGCGCTCACCGAGCGTGAACGTGAGGTGCTGGAATTGTTAGCCCAGGGCCTGACCAACAAGGAGATCGCGGAGAACCTCGTGATCACCACCAACACCGTCAAGCGGCATTTGAAGGCGGTATTCGAAAAACTGGATGTGCATACGCGCTCGGCCGCTACGGCCAAAGCCACCGGGGGAAAAAGTTAAATTGATCCGCTAATCAATTCGAATTCTCGCGGACTAAATAGGTGAATTCGTGAAGATTTGCGAAAATTCGTGGACAATAAACCCAACCAGAATGAAAACCTCCTGCTGAACGCAGGAGGTTTGTGTTTTCTACCCTTTATGCCTGCGTTCCAACTCTGCCATTACATCCGCCAGGCTCACGCCGCGCGCAGAAAGTAAAACCAACACATGATACGTCAGGTCCGCGACTTCCGCGACCAGCCGCTGATCATCCTGTGCCAGGGCGGCCACCACAGTCTCTGTGGCTTCCTCACCCACCTTCTGGGCGATCTTCGGTAGCCCCTCCGCGAGCAGAGCGGATGTGTACGATCCTTCAGAAGGATTTTTTCCACGCTCTTGAATTACATCGAATAACCATTGAAGAGTCATACAGCTCCATTCTCCATGGAGCGGTAAAAACAGGACTGCTCCCCGGTATGGCATGCCGGTCCAGCCGGATCGACGCGCAGCAGGAGGGTATCTGCATCGCAATCCACACGGATCTCGAGCACGCGTTGAACATTGCCGGAGGTGGCGCCTTTACGCCATAATTCCTCCCGGCTGCGTGACCAGAAATGGGCTTCGCTTGTGGCAAGCGTCTGCTCTAAGGCTTCGATATTCATATAAGCCAGCATAAGCACCTCTCCGGTATGCGCGTCTTGTACGATTGCCGGGACCAACCCCTGCACATCGAAATTTATACTTTGAGTCGCTACTGTTTCCATGACTTTATCCTCTTTCCTGCGTTCCAACAGCAGTCCTACTGCCGTTGAAGCCTGGTCGGATCGGCACGCCCAGACTTTGTAATTGAGATTTTAGATCGGGTATGTTCAATTTGCCGTCATGAAAAAGCGAGGCTGCCAGCGCCGCGTCCGCCTTGCCCGTCGTCAACACCTGCGCGAAATGTGACACTACCCCCGCGCCGCCTGAAGCGATCACCGGAACAGATACAGTTTCTGCGATCGTACGCGTCAATTCCAGATCGTATCCTGCCAGCGTACCATCCGCATCCATGCTGGTCAGCAATAACTCCCCTGCGCCGAGTTCCACACCCCGCACAGCCCACTCGAGCGCATCCATTCCCGTCGGGATCCGCCCGCCATTGACGTACACCTCCCAGCCGGGTGTGTCCGCGCGCCGCCGCACATCGATGGCGAGTACGATGCATTGTGCACCGAAGCGCGCTGCCCCCTCCGATAAGAGTTCCGGTGTGCGGACTGCTGCTGAATTCACACTGACCTTATCCGCACCCGCCAGCAATAATTGACGTATATCGTCCACACTGCGAATCCCGCCACCGACCGTCAGCGGCATAAAAACAGTATCAGCTACTTTTCCCACGAGCTCCCGTGTCGTCTGGCGCGCTTCGTGTGTGGCGGAGATATCCAGAAAGACCAGTTCGTCCGCGCCCTGTCGATCATAAATGCGGGCTTGCTCCACGGGGTCACCGGCATCGCGCAGGTTGACGAAGTTGACGCCTTTCACAACCCGGCCGTCTTTGATGTCAAGGCAGGGGATGATTCGTTTTGCCAGCACCGGCCACCTCTTTCAACGCAGATTCCAGATCGAGCGTGCCTTCATACAGCGCGCGTCCGATAATTGCACCTGCCAACTCCGCATCGCGCGCTGCGATCACATCTTCCAGCGAATTTACACCACCGGATGCGATCACTTCCAATCCACTTGCCTCAACCAGCCCGCGCGTCGCAGTTATGTTTAATCCGTGTCCCATCCCGTCCCGGCCCACGTCCGTAAAGATAACGGTGCTCAGGCCCAGGGTCCGTAATTGACGCGCCAGGTCAAGCGCAGTAATGTCGCCTGCCGCCTGCCAGCCGCGCACACGCACCAGTCCATCGCGCGCGTCGATCCCGACCGCGATCCGCTCCGCACCGAATCGCGTCAAAGCCTCGGAGACCACATCCGGTTGTTCGACAGCCAGTGTGCCGATCACAACGCGTCGGACTCCCACATCCAACGCCCCGCCGATCCCCTCTAATGAACGCAACCCACCGCCAAATTGCACCTGCGCGCCGAACTCTGCGGCGACCTCCAGGATCATGCGCAGCGCTGCACGATTTGCCGCGTCGGTTTCACCGAACGCACCATCCAGGTTGACCACGTGCAGCCAGGTTGCGCCCATGCTCAACCAGCGGCGCGCTGTCTCGGCCGGGTCGTCGCTGTAGGCTGTCTGACGGGCTGGGTCGCCCTGCTTCAAGCGAACCACCTGTCCCTGACGCAGATCGATGGCTGGATAAATCGTGAACGCGTTCATGCTGTCTCCACAAAATTCTGCAGGATCCGCAAGCCGACCGCCTGGCTTTTCTCCGGGTGAAACTGCACACCGAAAATATTCGCGCGCTGCACCGCGCAGGCATAGGAGGAACCGTACTCTGTGGTGGCCAGGACATCTGAAGTTAATCCTGGCTGACAATAATAGGAATGATTGAAATAAACAAAGGCACCTGTAGGGACATCTTTGAACAGAGACGCATCACTCCGGACCTCGACCTGGTTCCACCCCGTGTGAGGGACCTTCAACCCGGGCGACTCCGGGAAACGCGCCACCCGGCCGGGCAATAATCCCAATCCTGCATGCTCGCCCATCTCTTCGCCAACTTCAAACAAGGCTTGCATCCCTACGCAGATCCCAAGTAACGGAACCTCGCGTTCCACCAATTCTTTGATGGCGGTTTCCAGCCCGCGCTTGCGCAACCCGTCCATGAAGACGCCGAACGCGCCGACGCCGGGCAGGACCAGGCGCTTCCCGTTTCGCACAATTTCAGGATCGTCTGTGCGTTGAACGAGCGCGCCGGCACTCTCCAACGCTTTCTGCACCGACCGCAAGTTGCCTGTGCCGGCATCGATCAAAACGACTTCGCTCATCGCGTCAATGTCCCTTTCGTGGACGGTACTGCACCGCCGCGGCGCGGATCCACTCGAGTGGCCGCGTCCAGGGCTCGCGCCCAGGCTTTGAACAGCGCTTCAACCTGGTGGTGGTCATCGCGCCCGTACAACACGCGCGCGTGCAGATTGCAGCGCGCAGTGACCGCGAACGAATCGAAGAAATGCGGGAACAGGCTGGTGGGAATATTCCCCACATATGGCGTGTGCCAATCCGCATGCACAACCGCATAGGGACGCCCGGACAGATCGATGGCCACATGTGCCAGCGTTTCGTCCATCGGAGCATAACAATCGCTGATGCGGACGATGCCTTTGCGGTCACCTAAAGCAGTGTCCACTGCGCCCCCCAACGCCAACGCCACATCCTCGACGGTGTG
>CAYUUJ010000060.1:0-8491 GCA_964447845.1 uncultured Anaerolineaceae bacterium | reverse complement strand
ACCGCTGCAGCAGGAAATAATATCCAACCGCACCCATCAGGGACAGCCCGGCCATGATCAATAATATTTTCAAACCCGGTACCGGAGAGATCCGGGACAGGTAATAGTTGTAAATGGAAAGACTGAACGACAGCCCGAGCAACACGGCTGGAAAAAGGCGGCCGCGCCCGATCTTTCGGATTTGTGAAAATGAGGCAGGAAGATTTTTCAACAGCATGGGGATGTGTATTACTTTGGCGAAAACAGACGATCCGACGGCACTTGAGATTATCCGACGTCGCCTTGTAATTTTTCCTCAACCACCGCCGCCAGGATGGTTGGCAGAAAGGCCACGCCCGGCAGGGAGGCCAGCAGGAAGAGCACCCGGATCAAAACCGCGATTGTAAGGCTTTCTGCGTGGTCCAAACCGCCCAGGCTGAAGAGCAAATAGGTCAGGGAAAATTCCTGCACCCCAAACCCGTTAATGGAAACCGGGATCAAGGTCACGAAATATGTCAGGCTCCACAGGCCGGCGATCAGCCAGAATGAGACATGCCGGTCAAAGCCCTCGATCAACACAAAAATGGAAGCGAAGATAAACAGCATATTCCCAAAGGAAAAGCATAATGACAGCAGGAGCGCAAACGGTTTCCGGGCCCAAATCGAAAAGGCGGAAAGCGTGCGTGCCATAAAATCACGCAGCGAGCGCCCGAGCGCGGGGATGAACGTCAATGCGGCCGGCGCAGAATTCATGTTGTTGATCAGGGCGGGCAGACCTAAAGGAAGCGCACAGATCATGCCCAGCATACCGATCAACCGGTCCACGATCAGGGACGCGATGCAAATTGCCTTGTCGAATCCCAGCCGGATGGCGCCGGCCAGCCTGGCCACGTCACCGCCGATCGTGGTCGGCAGAAAATTTGAGGCAAACAAGCCTGTAAAGGTCAGCATGGCCGTGGTCTTCAAGGAACTGGGCACGCCTCCGGAACGCAGCAGGACGTGCCAGCGCCCGACCACGAACAGACGGGAGATCAATAATAAAAGTAACGCAAGCACGAACTGGAAAAGCGAGATGCGCTTGACTGCATTAATAATATCCAGCCAGTTCTCTTCGCGCAAAAGGATGACCAGCATCAATAATGCAAGGAAAGTGCCGGCCCACCGGATGACGAGTGAACGATTTTGAGACCTTCTAACAGTCACCTTACTCTCCCAGTGGATGCAATTTAACAAAAGTCCGGAAAATCCCCCGGCCCGCCATCGGCTTAATTTTTTCTACTAAATATCCTCAGCTCGGCGCCTTTCACGCAGGACGGGCTGTACGCCGGGCGCTCATATTCCTGAAACGAAGCGGGGCTCAAAAATTCCTTCCAATTGTTGTAGCGGGTTTGCTCGATAATAAATACATCCGCCTCCGCCATCCAGGCGTCCTTTAATTCTTCATTCCAAAGCCCGCGCCGGTATATTAAATCCGGGTCGCCGCCGATCCGAAAGGAATATCCATTGTTCAACTGCGGCGGAAAGATGCGGATGTCCTGCAAATATAAAAACGGAACCACCGACAATCCGCCCTCCCAATAGACCAAACTCCCGGGCTGGATGACGCCATCCATATAATCACCCAGATGTTCGTATGAATAAATAATATCGGTTGGACAATCCACTTGAGCTTCGCTGCCGGCGAGCACAGGCGTTGCGATCAGGCTTACGATCACAAAGGTTGATAAAAGAATGGAAGCGAAGTTTAGGGAGCGGTCTTTCCGGCGGGACCAGGATAAATAGGCGAAAAAAACCAGCAGCCCTGCGCCGATCACACCCAATGACAGCCCGGTGTATTTCTTTAACAACGGGGGCGTCAAGGAAAATTTGTTCGTCACCAGCTCACGCAGGGTCGTCATACCGGGCAAAAACTCGCCTTCACGCATGCGGGGAACGGGTATGTTCAAGATACTCACATCCACATCTTGAAAGATCGAGAGCCCCACACCCGCGCAGACGATCAACACCAGCAGCACAGCGGCTGCTGTCCGGCTGGTGGACGGAGCAGCCTCCCAGGAGACCGAGAGGCAGACCACGATAAAAAGGATCCCGATCGGATCGAAGAATGCCAGATACGGGGCAAAGCAATACACACAACTGTAAGCATCGAACTGGCTGCCCACCGCCGCCCAGGCGTGGATGAGCATCAAACTGAAATAGAGTCCGCCCAGAAAAACCTCTTCCGGCAACCAGGCGTGTTTTCTTTTATCCCTGGAAAAGAGCCACAGCAACGCACATACCAGGCAGCCGGCCAGGATCGCAAGATGATGCCGGATGCCCTGAAAGAATGCGACCACGCGGTTGGTTAGATCAAGCGAGGGATCCCAGACAGGTGTGCCCCCTGAGGACGACCGGAACGAATTTAAAAATGGCGTCAGGCTTTTCGGGAGCCAGGGCAGCCACATGGACATAATTCCCGGCCAATAGATCAGATGCAGTACAAGCAGTATCAGTGTGGCGAAAATCGAACACTTTATTCCGGATTTATAGCCATAGCGCCAGAAGATAAACATTAAAAGAAAGGGCACGATGAATACCATGTTCTGGCGGGTCAGGATGGCAATGGATGCCAGACCCGTACCCAGCAGCAGCTGCCAGTCCGGCCTTTTCCCGTCCAGCACCAAGACCAGGATCCAGGCCAGCATGGCGGCAATCAGCACCTCGGAGACGGCCATGGCGTGCACCTTGATGATCATCGGGCTCAGGGCAAACATCCAGACCGCGGCAACCCCCCACCATTTGCCTCCCATGCGTCGGGCCGCGATCCATGTGCCGATCACGGTCAAGGCGCCCAGCAGGATGGAAAAATACCGGCCGGTTTGCAGACCCGGACCAAATAAGTATTGCATCGAGCCCGGGATCAGAAAAGCCAGGGGCGCTTTATTGGTCAGCGGACCATACGGTTGAAAGGGTTCGTACACCCCGCTGACAAAGAGGTAACCCTTGTACAGGTAAGCCCCTTCATCCAGATTCGAGATGGTAGTGTGCGCATATATGATCGCCAGTATCAGATAGAAAAGAATTCCCAGAAAAACCAGGAAGCCCGCCAGCCAGGCGGGTTCTTTTTGATGGAAGGCGTAGGTTCTGCCAGCCAGAGCCATGCAGCTATCTGGCTTCGTGAATTAAATGTTTCATATCAGCTTCGACCATCATGACGACCAATTCCTTGAAAGTGATGGACGGTTCCCAACCCAGGACCGAGCGGGCGTGAGACGGGTCGGCCACCAGCAGGTCCACCTCCGCGGGGCGGTAAAAGCGCTCGTCCTGGACCACGTAATCATTGTAATCCAGCCCCACATGACCGAATGCGATGTCACAGAATTCCCGCACCGTATGCGTCTCGCCCGTGCCCACCACGAAATTATCCGCGTGCTCCTGCTGCAACATCATCCACATGGCTTCCACATAATCGAGGGCGTAGCCCCAATCCCGCTGCGAGTCCAGGTTGCCGAGGCGCAGGTCTTTTGCAAGTCCCAGTTTGATGCGCGCCACACCGTCCGAGATCTTGCGGGTCACAAATTCCAGGCCGCGGCGGGGGCTCTCGTGATTGAACAGGATCCCCGAGGCGGCGAACATATCGAACGATTCGCGATAGTTGACCGTGATCCAGTGTCCGTATACTTTCGCCACGCCATAGGGACTGCGCGGGTAGAAAGGTGTACTCTCCTTCTGCGGTGTTTCCACAACCTTGCCGAACATCTCACTGGAGGAAGCCTGATAGAACTTGATCTTCGGGTTCACAAAGCGGATCGCCTCCAGCAATCGCGTCACACCTAACGCGGTCACTTCGCCGGTCAGCACAGCCTGGCTCCATGAAACCGCCACGAACGATTGCGCGGCCAGGTTATAAACCTCATCCGGTTCATGTTCTTCCAGCATGGCCAGCAACGAGCTCTGATCGTGCAGGTCTCCCTGTACCACCGTGATATCGTCGAGTAGGTGCTGAATGCGCTCGTAATTCTGCGTACTCGAACGGCGCACCAGCCCCGCCACATGGTAGCCCTTTTTCAAGAGCAATTCCGCCAGGTAGGAACCGTCCTGGCCGTTGATCCCCGTGATCATTGCCTTAGGCATGCTTTCTCCTTAATTCCAATCCAAAATTCAATGACTGAATTATAAACCGTCGTGAAGATGTGTCAAGCACGGGAGTGGTCTAACCACTCAATAGAGAATGTGTCATTCTGAGCGACGTTCCAAGGCTCCCGAAGGGAGCCGGGAGCGAAGAATCTCCTCTCGGCTTCAAAAGAGATCCTTCGGTCACAGTCTGCAGCTGCGCTGCAGCCTTAGTTCCCTCACTCCGTGACACAATTTAGATTTTGTTAGACATTCCAAGTGTTCGGATTTTCTAAGTCCTCCGACGCGCGAGCCAGAACCGGCCCCCAACGATGACGATCAACCATAGTCCCAGGATCATGGCCACCATGCCGCCAAAGGGCAGTTGTGATCCCCAGTGAAAATAGCGGCTGGCGTACCATTGCGTGAACACAAGCAAAAAGATGATCTCGCACAGGACGATCTGTGTGAACCAAGCGTCCCGCGTGGCGCGCCACCAAACCAATGAATAACCCGCCAGAAGCGCCTGCCACAGGAATAAGATGGCGCGATAGCGCGGGTTGTCCCATTGATCGCCGCCGCCGCGCAGCGACGTGAGCAGGATCCAGAACCAGCAGACGAAGGCCAGCCACAGCCAGACCTTTCGATCCTTTTCCGCGCCCGAAATTGGTTCTACCGCTTCGGAACGGCGGATCGCCGTTCCTCGCGGCACGACTTGCGCCGCCGCCATAAGAGAAAAGACCAACGCTGGCAGCAGCGCGTACCAACCCGCCGCTCGTAGCAGCGCGATGACCTTCCACGTAAGAGTCGTCGGCTCGACGACCGCCGCAGGCAGCACCGGTTGGAAAATACCGTAGATTGTCACAAACGGCAATCGCAACCAGGCCGGCATATGATTGAACAATTTCTGCACCCAACCCGAGCCGCGTTCCAGTTGATATACATCCCATTTGACAGCCTCGCGCATGAAACTTCCGACGATACCGAATGGCGAAGTTGCATCGAACTGCCCCTGACGATTAAGAGAAGAGGAAAGAAGAAAGAGGCCGGTGATAAATATCAGGACCGCGATCGCAACCAGCCACCACGAGATGCGTCCGCGTTCGCTGGTGGAATATAACCAGCCGGCAAATATCACCAACGTTACCAGCGCCACCACCGGCGAGACCAGCAGCATGCCGCCAATTCCGAGTCCGAGTGCGACGTAGGGGCGGGTCCGAGACCTGCTCCCAACAAACCCCCACAACGCAAAAGCGCTAAACGTCATCAGATACGGTTCGCGCATGACCGCGCCACCGAGCAAAACGCTCTCCGGATAAAGCGCGAAGATCCAACCGGAGACCAACGCGACCTGCTCACCCCACAGGCGGAAGGCAGATTTCCATAAGAAAGGAAGACCCAGCGCCCCAATGAAAGCAGAAAGCAGGACTAGCAACAACGGACGCTGTGCATCCGGAGAAAAGACGCGGTAGATAAGTGCACAAAACGCCAGCAGACCGCCGTACTGGTCTGTGTGAAAAGACCGGTCGAAGGCCGAGAGAATGGACTGCTCCGAGCTGGCGAGATCCCAGGCCTGCTGATCCCGGCGATGCGCGTCCGTGAATACGTAGCCGGCGCGGTCATCCGCATCTTCGTGGCCGTTGATCGGGAGCAATATATATGTAGAAACCCCGGCTGCCAGGCGCAGGATAAATGCCAGAGCGATCATCCAGGCCAATGTTTTCCGATGGGTATCGAGAGTTGGCTGGGCAGATTGCTGAATGCCGAATGCTGAATGCTGATTAGTTGCCCACCGCCACGAAATTAACAAAATACATAAGGCGAAAAACAAAATAAAGGAAAAGGACACCCAGCCAATAAGGCAAATCCCGGGCTGCAAGGAAGAAAGGACCGCCCCTAATACGACGGAAAGGGGAACGATCCAGAGAAGATTCTTCACCGGAAAGACATTCAATTTCATAGCTGTCGATTCTACCCCACTTGTAATTTGAAGATTCGCGCGCTTGCGCGTCTCGATTGAGAATATAATCGTTCTAAATGGTCCGAATCACGTCCTACAAATCACTTCGCCGACTCTTTATCCTCAGCCTGGCTGCCTGGTGGCTGCTGGGATGCACGCCGGCAGAAGCACCACCCACAGCCACAGTCCCAGCCCCCACCGACATCTACAGCAACTTCGGACCGCCCGCCGCGCTCCTGGAACTCAACGGCGTGCAACAGACCTCGGCCATCGGAACCGATTGCTGGTACGGAATGTGCAGCGATATGATCGGCGTACCAACGCCGCCCGAGCCTTTGATCACAACCTCTCCGATTCAGGGATCGTTTACGCTCACTGTAATGCGGCCGCCGCGCAGCGTGCAGCTTCGCATCGTTCCGGCTACGGCTGAGAATGAGATCGACTATTCGGCCGGCGGAGTGCGCTGGTGGGAGATCAACCCCTACCTGAGCGAAGCAACCGAACTTGACCCCCAACTAGGTCAAGACCTGGGGCTTGAACTCGAACCCGGTCTCTACGTTTTCATCTTTTCCTGTTTCTGGGAGCCGCTCTCCGGTGAACCCGAGATGGACGTGGTGTATGGATTCCTGGTGGAAGTAGAGTAGCGGACCCGTGTGTTTAAAAACTTCGAGTTTCATCTAGGATGAATCCAAATAATTTTAACAACCGAAAAAGACAATGGCAATAAGCAGTTCCCCGTAATTCCTGTACGAGTCCCCTTTCTTTCCGGACTCCCCATGCCTTTCTCCAAACCACCTTCTGCATTGCGCCATCCTCTATCCCTATCCCCTTTCCCCTATCCCCTTTCCCCTATCCCCTAATTCCTGATACCTCCTCCCCAATTACCTGCCCCTCAGCATCTGCAACCTTTACAGTCTAATTCCGTAAACCATCCTGAAACCCAAATTACTTAAGGATACAAAAATGGATATGAAAATAAGGCTTTCGACATTATGGATTTTCGTACTGTTCAACATGGTGTTTGCGGATATTGTCGGATTTATGAATCCAGGCGCCTTGCAGCAGATCATCACCGGCGCGGTGGGGTTTGAGATCACCCAGGAATTATTGCTGGTGTTCTCGATCTTGCTGGAGATCCCGATCGCCATGATTCTGCTGTCCCGGGTATTGAAATATCGGGCAAATCGCGTGGCAAACATCGTCGCAGCCGTGATATCGATCCTGTTCGTGATCGGCGGCGGAAGCGGTTATCTTAGTTACATATTCTTCGCCACGGTTGAAGTTATCAGCATGTCCCTGATCATCTGGTACGCATGGACTTGGCGTGAGCCTGGAGCATGAGGCATTATGCTCCAGGGGATCTTCGACCTACGCCGGCGGTCATAGACCGCCTCGGAGCAAACGGGGGCTGCTTTCTGCATTCTGCCTCCTGCTATCTCGTGCTTAGCGCCTGTCTTATAATTAAGCACGCCCGTACGAGCGGGTCTCGTAGGGGCAGGCCTTTGTAAAGGCGGGTATGAGACCCGCCCCTACACTGCCAGGAGAAAACAAAATGACAAAAAATATCGTCAAATCATCTTCGTCTTTTCAAGCCCGGCTCGCAGGCTGGCTCTATCTGCTGGTCATCCCGCTCGGAATCTTCGGCGGACTATATGTGCCATCGAAGTTGATCGTGTCCGGGGACGCCGCGGCGACGGCCGCCAATCTACTGGCTTCCGAATCGCTGTTCCGGCTCGGCATTGTCAGCGAGCTGCTGGCCTCGATCGACATGTTGTTGGTTGTACTGCTGTTGTACGGACTGTTGAAATTCGTTAACAAGAACATGGCGTTGCTGATGGTCATGCTGGTGGTCGTCGGCGCCTCGATCGCCATGCTCAGCAAGGTCTTCCAGTTCGCGCCGCTGATGCTCGCCGGCAACGATCTGGCCGGATTCAGCGCAGAACAGGTCCAGTCCCTGATCACCCTTTTCCTTGGCCTGTACGATCGAGGCGGCACGATCGCTTTCATCTTCTGGGGGCTGTGGTTGTTCCCGCTGGGCTGGTTGGTTTTCAATTCCGGTTTCTTCCCCCGCATCCTCGGCATATTTTTGATGATCGCCGGTTTCGGATATGCTTTTAACAGCTTCGCGAACCTGCTCGGCTACAGCTTGAGCATCGGCTTGTACTCCGCCATCGGAGAGATCATATTCATCTTATGGCTCCTGATCCGGGGCGTGAACGCCGAGGCCTGGGAAAAGCGCGCCCATGAATCTGCATGAACCTGCAACTGGCGCCCTGCCAGATCGTAAACTTAACTGATCGAATTATCCGGAGGTACACATGAAAGCAGCAATTGGCACAAAATACGGAGGGCCGGAGGTGATCGAAATCACCGAGATCGAAAAGCCCGCCGTCTCAGACGAGCAAGTGCTGGTGCGCGTGCGCGCCGCTTCACTGAACGCAATGGATTGGTACGCGCTGA
>CAYUUJ010000059.1:0-8530 GCA_964447845.1 uncultured Anaerolineaceae bacterium | reverse complement strand
ACAGACCATCAAGAATGCGGTCGCCATGGTGGACCAGTTCAAGAAGCGCGGCATGCGCGTGCCGTTCGGCGGTACGAATTCGCATCTGATCAACCTGGATGTCACCACGGTCAAGGGGCAGGATGGCACGAAACTCAGCGGTGATCAGGCGGCGCGCATCCTGGATATTGTCGGGGTGGTCGTCAATCGCAACACCATCCCGGGCGATAAGAATTCGATGGATCCCAGCGGCATCCGTCTCGGCACGCCCTGGATCACGCAGCGCGGCTTCAACGAGAAAACTTCGCGCGAGCTGGCCGATATCATCGCGGACGTGCTGTTGGCATGCGCGCCGCACAGCGTGGACACTGTCCGCAAAGGACGGCAACGCCGCGCCAAATTGGACTTTAATATCCTGAACGATGCCAAGTTACGCGTGCGTAAGCTGGCTCAAACAGCAGGCATTGACTTTAAATATACGAAGAGCGGTTATCCCCACTTCTATTTTATTGACGACAAATCCACGTTTGGCATATTCGAGTTGAACGGTCATCGGGTACGCCAGATGTTGGATTACGCGGTTTCGTCCGATCTCTCTGCATTGAAGAAGGGCAAGTCTCAATCCACGACCCTCGCGACACCCAAGGGAACAGTCAAAGGCACGCTAACCTGTATCGATACAGACTCATATCGTTTGGTTGTTCCCGGTGCAAAAGCCAGCTTGGTGGCCACCTGGCTGCGCGATCTGTCGGACGGATATATGTCGCTCGATCTGGAAGGTAAAAAAGATTTCACCCCGAAACGCATCCCCGGGCCGACGATCGTGTCGTCAGCGGACTCTAAAACGGACAAACGGAGAAAATCGGACGTGAGGATGAAAACGGAGGCAGGCGCGGGCGAGGACAAACCCTGGTTTATTGGTCAGCCCGTAGGGGCGACGCATGCGTCGCCCTTGCCCGTCTTCACGTGGAAAGAATCTGAATCGAATGAAGTGAAGTACACACGCTTGCATGAAACGCACAAGTCCCTGGGCGCCAAGATGGTGGCGTTCGCGGGCTGGGACATGCCGGTCTGGTACACGTCGGTGGTGGAGGAACATCTCGCCACACGCCAGGCGGCAGGTCTGTTCGACGTCACGCACATGGGCGTCTACGACGTGCGCGGCGCGGACGCAGCCTCGTTCCTCGACTCGGTCAGCGGCAACGACTGTGGCACATTAATGCCCGGCGAAAGTTTGTATACACACTTTATGACCCCCGATACCGGCGTGCTGGACGACATGCTCGTCTATCGCCGCGGCCCGGAAGATTATCTGGTGGTGGTCAACGCCTCCAACGACGACAAGGTGCGGACCTGGCTGGAGAACGTGCGCGACGGGAAGGTGCGGGTGGACAGCGCGCGTCCGTGGGCGCGTGCGTATGGATATAACGCGAAAATCCGTGACTTGCGCGACCCGAAAGCTGGTTCCGCCATGCGAGTCGACGTCGCCCTTCAGGGGCCGAAGTCCCGCGATATTTTGCTCACCATGGGGATGGATGAAAAAACACGTAAACAATTAATGGCCTTGAAGCGCACCGAATTATTTGATGCCGTTATTGGGGGGTTTGATTTGATCGTCTCACGCACCGGCTACACCGGCGAGAAGATAGCCTTCGAGTTGTTCGTGCACCCCGATCGCGTTGTGGATCTCTGGAACGCGATCCTGAAATCAGGCGAGCCGTTGGGCGTCAAGCCTGTTGGATTAGGCGCGCGCGACTCGCTTCGCACGGAAGCCGGCCTGCCGTTATACGGCCATGAGATGGGCGCTGGTTCGGGGAAGAACGGACAACCCGATCTGGGTGTGGCAGAAGCAGGCTTTGGCTCGTACGTGAAAGTTTACAAGCCGTGGTTCATCGGGCGCGAAGCTTATGTTGAACGAGAAAAACAGCGCAAAGGCGTGGTGGTGCGTTTTCGCTTCGATGACCAGCACGTTCGCATGGCGCACAACGGCGACCCGGTGATGAATTCCAGCGGCGAGCGCATCGGTTGGGTGACGTCTTGCGCGGTGGACAGCGAGCGGTTTCTCACCGGTCAGGCGTTTGTTGAACTGCAGTACGCTGCCGAAGGTACGCCGATCCTGATTCATCAAGGCGGAGTGATGGATCGTCCCGCGACGAGCGCGAAGGTGGTGTCGAGATTTCCGAAGTTGTAGGAGAGCCGTGAATGCTGGGGCAAGCGCCTACCGCTCGGGGAAATGAGACGGCATCCCCTCAGCCGCCCGATCAATAAAGTATCCCTGCATGTATGATTGATTGTCAAAAGAATCCAATGGATGAACAATCCATAACTGATTCGTGAAACGCCACGACTTCTAATTTTTGATGTTTCCTGGCTAAAATCATCTGCCTATTGCATGAATTATCATTTTGTGCAATAATTAATTGGGGGGGTCGAATCAATACGGTAATTGAGTAGATTATCCCGGTATTGTAAATTTAATTTGTCACTTAGGGAAGGAGGTGGGTCCCAAATCATAAATCCAACAGATTGAGTTAATCTTAGTTGGATTCAATTCAGGTTAGGATGTATTTACAAAAGGAATATGAAGATGCCCAAAAAACAGACTTCCCTGTTTCTCAGTTTATTGATGATAGGTTCGTTAGCTCTGGCCGCTTGTGCACCAGCAGAACAGCCCACAGCCCCTCCTCCCGAAGTTGTAATTGAGACTGTTGTAGTTCCAGTCGAAATGGAACCATTCCCGGATGGCACAGAACTCAAGATTTTGCAATGGAGTCATTTTGTGCCACAATATGATGTTTGGTTCGACCCCTTCGCAAAAAATTGGGGAAATGTCAACAATGTTGCTGTCACAGTTGATCACATCGCACTCGGCGAATTACCTGCAGCCCTGACAGCTGCGATTGACGCAGGCGCTGGTCCCAGCCTGGTGGAGATGGTCTTTGCACCTCCACAATTCATCGAGGGACTGCACGATTTGACCGACGTAAATCTGCAGGCACAAGAGTTGTTTGGAGAACAGACAGCGACCAGCAAGAATAGCTCATACCTGCCCGCAACCGGTACCTACTACGGCTTCAGCCCCGGTTGGGTGCCTGATCCGGCGAATTATGACACGGCGATGTGGACAGCTGTTGGATACCCAAATGGTCCTACCACATATGCAGAATTGCTCGATGGAGGCAAGAAAATAAAGGACCAACTGGGCGTACCATTGGGGCTGGGTATGTCGCCCGAACTTGACTCAAGATTGGCGATGCGAAACATCCTCTGGTCTTTTGGCGGCTCAGTCCAGGACGAAAATGAGTGTGTAGTCATCAATTCTCCGGAAACTTTGGAAGCTGTCCAATATGTCGCTGAGCTTTATAACTCAGCGATGACTGAGGAAGTCTTTGCATGGACGCCGGCCTCGAACAACCAGGGCCTAATTGCCGGAGAACTCTCCTATATTCTCAATTCGATCTCTGCCTATCGTTCTTTGCAGGATATTGACGCTGAAGCAGCCGATAATATCGGCTTAGGGCCCGCCTTGATTGGCCCAAGAGGCGACCAGTACGCCTCCGCTCATGTTTGGTCGGTCTATGTGATCCCCAACTATGTAGAGGGCGCTGAATTGGAAGCAGCGAAAGCGTTCCTGCTCCACCTCACGGCAAACTATAACCAGGCCGTCTTCAACAGCAAGCTCTACAATTTCCCTGCCTTCCCAGCCACGGTACCAGAACTGGATGGCTGGCTGGCCCAGGATCCGTTCGGCTCCCGCCCGGCGAATAAATTGCAGGTGTTGTCATCTGCATGGGATACGGTAACCTGGCTTGGATTTCCCGGTCCTGCGAACCCGGCGATTGGTGAAGTGTTCGGTACGAATATCATCGTCACCATGATGGCTGAGGCAGCGCGAGGTGAAAAGACGCCTGAACAAGCCATCGCAGACGCAGAAACCCAGATCAATGCCATCTTCGATAAATGGCGTGATGCGGGACTTGTGGGTTGTAGTTAGCGATTACCCGCAGCCCTTCCATGTTCATGACCCTGATTTCGCAGACCCGCACTGATCAAAAGAGTTGCGAGTTCGTGTCATGATCCGATATAAGAAGTGGAGGATACGAAGTATGTCGTATCCTCCACTTCTTTATAAACCTGTGAAATCATCTTAATATCATATCCATTTGATTTTGATATAGAATAATGATTCATTGAATACAATTCCTGCGATTTTGCCGAGGTGAAACACATGGCAGTCATTGAAGTCAAGAATCTGTCCAAACATTTCGATAAGGTTCAAGCTGTAAACGGGGTCGACCTCGCCATACCGGAAGGGGAATTGCTAGTCATTCTCGGGCCATCCGGATCTGGGAAAACAACCCTGATGCGTATGATCGCTGGATTGGAAAAGCCAACTACGGGCGAGATTTCGATCGGTGGTTTGGACGTGACCGATTTGCCGCCCCGGGCCAGGCCTATCGCAATGGTCTTTCAGAGCTACGCACTTTATCCCCACATGACGGTCTTCAATAATATCGCCTTTCCACTTAAAGCGCATGGTAAATTTTCCAAGGCGGACATAAAAGAAAAAGTGAAGTGGGCTGCATCCATATTGAGCATTGAGGCGCTCCTGGAAAGAAAACCTCGTCAGCTATCGGGGGGCGAAAGGCAGCGCGTGGCCCTGGGGAGAGCCCTTGTAAAGGAACCTAAAGTTTTGTTACTTGACGAGCCGCTTTCCAACCTGGATGCCAAATTACGCGCCTCGGCTCGTGATGAGTTGCAGCGCTTTCAACGCAGGCTTGGAATCACTACGATCTTTGTCACCCATGATCAGATTGAAGCCATGGGTATGGGCGATCGGATTGTTGTCATGTCACAGGGCAAAGTCATGCAGGTTGGCACACCCCAGGAGGTCTATCACAATTCCGCTAACACCTTTGTGGCTTCCTTCCTGGGTTCCCCGGGTATGAATTTCATCGAACGGCAGAATTTTCTGTTTGGCTTTCGACCGGAGCAATTTGTCCCTCAGGAAATTGCTGAACGCAAAGATGACTTGCAATTATTCTCCTTTGCCGTCACTCGTGTAGAGTATCTGGGCGCGGGACAACAGGTATATGGTGTGGTTGAGGGGAGCAGCGCGGAAAGGAAAGTAATCTCGAGTCTTTCATCCGAGACGAATATCAGATTGGAAACCGGAAAAGCTTATACATTCGCCGTCCAAAAGCAGCAGCTGCGCTTTTTCGATCGTGAGACCGGATTGCGCATCGAACCCCGACCTCTCTAGCATCCTATGGAAGGAGATCTTGCATGGGTGAAACTGTGACAGTCAAGAAGAAATGGGCGGATACGTTTCGTTTTTGGACAGATAGGGAAGATCTGCTGGGTCCATTGTTATTAATTCCAGCCGTTGTTTATATCATTGCCTTGGTGGGTATCCCCTTCATCATCGCTTTGGCTTATAGCGTTACGGATGTAACCACAGGCAACACGACTCTGGATTTTGTGGGATTACAGAATTTTCAGGCCATCCTGAAGACTCCGCAATTTTTGCAGAGTCTCAGCAACACAATTATGTTCACGCTTGTTTCTCAAGTGATTATCATTGTGCTGGCAAATATTCTTGCGTTAATACTTTCGACAGATTTTCGGGGGAAGTGGTTTGCTCGATTCCTGATCATGCTCCCCTGGGCGACGCCCATTGCATTGGGGACGATCGGCTGGTTATGGCTGCTCGACTCGAAATTCAGCCCAATTGATTGGGTGTTACGCTATCTGCATTTGTTGGGCGAGCCCGGTGCCCTGTTAGGGTCGCAAAAAAACCTTTACTATTTAGGGCGCCTGGAATTAGCAAAGGCATCCATCATTCTGATCTACGTATGGCGCATGCTGCCTCTTTCAGCAGTCATCCTGATGGCTGGTTTAACTTCCATTCCCCAGGATCTTCTGGATCAGGCTGATGTGGATGGGGCAGGTTTTTGGCGTACCCTCTTTCAGATCAAACTGCCATTGATTCTCCCCATTATGAGCATTGCGCTGTTGTTCGGCCTGGTTTTTACAATCGGTGATATGGCCGTTGTGTATGTGCTTACGCGTGGAGGTCCGGTTTATTACACTCAGATCCTCCCAACCTGGGCTTTTCTAAAGGGTATCGAGAGCGGCGCGCTGGCTGAAGGGGCTGCTACTGCCCTATTTCTCTTTCCGGTATTATTGGCCGTGGCGATTATGGTTCTACGGTTTTCTCGCCGAACGGAGGTTACTTAGAAATGCAAATCCTGACACGCTGGATAAAACGCTCTCTCTTTTATGGAGTTGTAATAGTATTTTGTTTTTTCTCTGCCTCCCCATTCCTATGGATGCTCATCACAATGTTCAAGCAGGATAAGGATCTCTATCGTTCCGCCAATAACCCGTTTCTATTCAATTTACCGCCTACTCTCGCTCATTTAGATTTGCTCTTTAACAATACCAATTTCCTGGTATTCCTGCGAAATTCACTATTTATTGGTGTGCTGGTAGTGATAATTACCCTTGTTATCAGTATTCCCGCAGCATACAGCCTGGCGAGATTGGTGGGACGCTGGGGGGAACGTGCCGGGATCGGTATCTTCATCGTCTATCTGGTTCCTCCTACTCTTCTCTTTATCCCCCTTTCGCGCGTGGTCGCATCGCTTGGGCTGAACAATTCTTTATGGTCATTGATCCTGGTGTATCCTACAATTACTATTCCTTTCAGTACCTGGTTGCTGATGGGGTTCTTTAAATCGATCCCGAAAGATCTGGAAGAGGCGGCCAGGGTGGATGGTTACAGCCGACTGGAGAGCTTTATCAAAATCATCATGCCTCTCTCGATTTCAGGTGTGGTCGCCGTCATCGCTTTTACGTTTACGCTGACGTTACACGAGTTTGTTTATGCCCTGGCCTTTGTGACCTCCTCCGCGCAGCGGACGATCAGCGTTGGCGTGCCCACCGAACTTGTGCGAGGCGACGTTTTTTACTGGCAATCCTTGATGGCTGCCGCGGCCATTGTCGCGATACCGGTTGGGATCGTTTACAATATTTTTCTCGACCGCTTGGTGGCGGGGTTTACCATGGGGGCCGTTAAGGGGTAGATTATTATCACGAAAAATTAATTGATTGGATGCGAATAAACCCCCGCCAACGGTCGGTGAAATTGTGGTGGTGCGCTTCCGCTTCGACGAGCCGCGTGTGGGCAGGGCCCACAACGGCGACCCGGTGGTGGATAAGGATGGAAAGAATATCGGCTGGGTGACATCCTGCGCCATCGACAGCGAGCGCTTCCTGACGGGTCAGGCTTACGTTGAGCTTGCGTATATGGCTGTTGATACGCCGATCTTCGTTCATCAAGGTGGCGCCCTTCGACTGGCTCAGGGCGAAGTGATGGATCGTCCAGCGACGCCGGCGAAGGTAGTGAGCAGGTTCACGAAGTTGTAGGGACAAGTGAACTGATAAGGCGAATAGGATGGCTGGTCTAATGGCTGTCCCATTCTTAATTTAATCGAAAGAACAAGATAGGAATGCACTGCTATTATCCAGATTACGTAGTACAATGAAACCAGGTCGTTAGATGGCATTTTGCCTGGATGGGGGGATTTTATGGCTCATCGCTTGTAAGCAATACCACGCAATCTTACAAGAACCCACTATCGAAAAAACGCTGCCTCGCTGAGGTGCGTTTGGTTGTTTAACGGACAGAAGGAGAAATATCGTGAATAAAGCACTCTTCGAAGAAAAATGGGACCTGTTCCGCGAACAGGTCACCGCCCGGTGGAGCCTGATGGCTGAGTACGACCTGGCGAAAGTGGACAAGGATGAGGCGAAATTAAATCGATTCCTCACCATGCTTCAGGTTAAATATGGATATACACGTCCCCAGGCCAAACAGGAAACTGACAAGCTCTGGGCGGAGTACGAAGCCAAACAACCAAGTAACGCTTAACGTCACAAGGAGCAATTCAATGGATACAACACCGGTCAAGACCAAGCGCAAGCGTCCCTCCAAGGGGATGCGCACACATAACCGCAGGGTAAAACAGGAAGCCGGGAGAACCAGCATCCCGGGGATCGAAGTGAAGAAAAAGAAACGCGTTGTCACAGCGTTGAAGTAACACCAGTGATCAAAAATCGGAACACGCAGTGTTCCGATTTTTGATTCTAGTGACAGTCTTAAAAGTGTGCGGTTTGTTGTCAGGTTTTGAAGATTTCAGGTGTGTCATATGTCACAAAGTAACACGATTAACTGGATTATAATAATTTCTCGGCCGGGGGATATCAATGATCTGTATCTGAGAGGAGGTGCGTCTATCGCGACTGCGCAAGCCTTGAAAGATAAGAACCAACCACAAGACTCTCCAAGGAGGAGAACATGCGAAAAGTAAGTGCCCTATTCGGGGTCGTGCTTTGCCTTAGTTTGATTTTGGGGGCTTGCGCTCCTGCGCCCGTCGAAGGTGAAACCGTCACCGTCGTCGAGACGGTGATCGTCGAGGTCACGGCAGGCGCGCCGCCGGTCGTCGCTCCCGCGGGTTACGGCGTCACGCTCGAGACTGTCTTGGCG
>CAYUUJ010000058.1:0-8594 GCA_964447845.1 uncultured Anaerolineaceae bacterium | reverse complement strand
ATGGAGCGCGTTTACGAGATCGGCCGCGATTTTCGCAACGAGGGTGTCTCCTTCAAGCACAACCCGGAGTTCACACAACTTGAGTTTTACTGGGCGTATGCCGATTATCTGCAAGTCATGGAGCTGACGGAGCAGATGGTTTCATTCGCAGCGCAGCAGGTGGCAGGCTCTCAAAAAGTGATTTACAACGGCCAGGCGATCGACTTTACGCCGCCCTGGCGCCGCCTGGAATTACGGACCGGCTTGAAGGAGACCAGCGGGATCGACATCGCCGATCATACGACCGCCGCGGCTTTGTTGAAGGCTATACAGAAAACCGGAAAGTCGCCAGACCCCAAATCCACGCGCGGTAAACTGATCGATTTTATGCTCTCGGAATTCCTCGAGCCGACCTTGATTCAGCCTACTTTTGTGTTTGATTACCCGCGCGATATTTCCCCGCTCGCCAAATCGAAACCTGGCGACGCGTTGACCGTTGAGCGCTTTGAGGGGTACGTGGCCGGTTTTGAGATATGCAATGCCTTCACCGAACTCAATGATCCGCTCGACCAGGAACAGCGTTTTCTGGAAATGAGCCGCGATTATGCCGAGGGGGATGAAGAAAAACATCCGCTGGACGAAGATTACCTGCGCGCCATGCGGTACGGAATGCCTCCCAACGGCGGTTTTGGCATGGGTGTGGACCGACTGGTCATGTTGTTGACGGACCGGCACAATATCCGGGAGGTTCTATTATTCCCGGCCATGCGCACGGAAGAGTTCGGGGATAAAGAAGATCAGAGTTAAACACGAAGGGCACAAAGGTGAAACTTTGGGCCTTATTGGTTAATGTTCAAATCCCGGCTAATTTTGATCTTCGGCGACTTACTCAACCTCGTCATCCTGACACGTATCGGATTTGGTGCTCACGGCGAGCTGGATATTTCATTTGTGCCGCGCTTCCTTGCAACATACTTGCCACTCGCCTTTGCCTGGTTGCTCGTTGCGGCCGCGATTGGGTTATTCCACCAGCCGATCTTAATCGATCGAAGGCAACTTTGGCGTGTGCCCGCTGCCATGCTTTTGTCCGCGCCATTGGCGGGCGTGTTCCGCGGCTGGGTTCTAAATGAACCTGTTTTGCCAATCTTCTTGTTGGTGCTCACTTCCATATCAGCATTGTGGATGTTGATGTGGCGAACTATTTATTATTGGTTGGGGGTGAAGTTCACTTAAGAACCAAAACTCCTGGCAAACCAGGAGTTTTTATTTTCAGACCTATTTTGAAAGAAATTCCACGACGGCCCGGGCTTCGTCTCCGCCAGCCTCGGCATGGGCCAGCAACGGGATCCCATGCGGTCCGGGGATCGTACGGGCATCCGGGAATGCATTGAGGACCGCTTTAATAATTTCTAATTTGCCCAACATGGCGGCTGCAAAAAGATCCATGCGGGCGCCTTGCTCGAGCAGGTAAATCGCAATGTCTTTGCGCCCCATATGAGCGGCGCTGCCCAACCCGGTCTCCCAATCCCCGCCGCCCCAATCCCAGGCGGCATTGATCAGTGCAGGCTCTTCGGCCAATAACTCCTTCGTCCGCTCCAGGTCAGCGTGCGCGTTGCGTACAAATTCCATCACGAGCTCCGAGGCCAGCGGTTCTTTTTTCTCCATATGTTCTCCTATTTATGGTCGATATCTTAGCATATCCCCGTCGCCTCTTCAATGTGGGATTCTTAACAATACAATACCGTCTGGTTTACCAGACGGTATTGTATTTGGTTTTGTATCAGCTTGGCTTATCCAAGCAGAGCTTAGACAGTCACGGTGCCGGGGTGGATAAGGTGGACGAGCCACACGAATACAACACCGCCCAGGGCTGCGACCAAAATCTGAGCAACCAAGCTAGTAGCCTGAATACCAAGCAGCCCGGCCAGAAAACCGCCGATCAGACCGCCGATCAGACCAATGAGCAGGTCGCCGAGCAGGCCATAACCGCTGCCCTTGACTATCATGCCGGCCAGCCAGCCGGCGATGATACCACTGAGGATCCATACTAAGATAGGCATTTTGAATCTCCTTTATAAAGAATGGCGTTCACAATGTATAACGAAGTAGTCCCGATTTTGCTCCGTGATAAAATAAATTCGTATGGATGAATCCGCTCTCATTAAGGCCGCTCAGCAGGGGGATCTGGACGCTTTCAATACCCTGGTCCTCACATATCAGGACAAGGTCTTCAATACCGCCTTGCGTATTCTGGGGGACCACGATCAGGCTGCAGACGCCGCCCAGGATGCTTTTCTCGCTGCATTCCGCAATATCACCGCTTTTCGCGGCGGCTCATTCCGCGCCTGGTTGCTGCGCACGGTGACGAACGCATGTTACGACGAACTACGTCGCAAGAAACGCAGGCCGGCAGTTCCTCTTGAGCCTGAAACCGGGGACGGCGAGGAGATGGACTCCCCACGCTGGCTCGCCGATCCATCCTTTTCGCCCGAGCAGCAACTCGAAGCGGACGAACTGGAGCATGCCATCCAACACTGCCTGAATGCGCTGCCCACGGAATTTCGCATGGTCGTTGTGCTGGCGGATATCCAGGGGCTGGATTACAACGAAGTGGCTGTCTCAGTGCGTGTGCCCCTTGGCACCATCAAGAGCCGCCTGGCGCGTGCCCGCTTGCGCCTGCGTGAGTGTCTGCGGGGTTTCGCGGAACTTTTACCCAGCGCCTTTCGTCTGGAAGAAGAGACTCGCATATGACGACACCTTCTTTCCGTGATGTCGAACTTCTTTCCGCGTATTTAGACGGAGCGCTCAGCCCGTCTGATTCTGCGCGACTGGATTCACGCCTCAAATCCGACCCGCAGCTGCGCGCCGTTATGGACGATCTACGCGCCACCCGGGTAGTCCTTCGAAAACTTCCGCAGCGCAAGGCGCCGCGCAATTTTATGTTGACACCCGGCATGGTCGGGTTCAAACCTCCCATGCCGCGCGCATACCCGATGCTGCGCTTTGCCAGCGCACTCGCAACCTTACTTCTATTCTTTACTTTTGCAGTCAACTTGTTCTCCACACCGATTTCTTTTGGCGCGCAAGCGCCTGCCGCTGAACCTTATGGCGCGGGAGGTGGAGACGGCATACCCGAGGAAGCTTTCGCAACCGAGCCTTTGAACGAATTACAACCTTTGCCCACTCCGGAAGCAGCAGACGCCACCCGCATCGCTGACGAAACTCCCACACCCGAGCCAACTTTAAAAGCGATACCGGATGAACAAGCCGATCGAGATTCAAGCAGGCCGATCCCGTTTGCCTGGCAGTTGAGCCTGCTGATCGCTGCCCTGGCTCTGGGCGGTATGGCCTGGGTCGTGCGCCTGATGAACGACCAAAAATGGCACGCCAGGAAATAAATTTTTGTCCTCGCTGTGGTTCCGCGCTGACGATCCAGCTTCGTTTCAGCAGGGAACGCGCGGTCTGTCCGCAATGTGAATGGATCCATTTCGCCGACCCCAAGGTCGCCGCGGCCGTTTTGCTCGAGCGGGACGGGCGCGTTTTGCTTGTCCGGCGCAGCAACGATCCCTTTCGCGGCCTGTGGACTCTGCCGGCCGGTTTCGTAGACGCCGAAGAGGATCCGGCCCGGGCTGCGGAGCGTGAATGTATGGAAGAGACAGGCCTGACGGTCCACGTGACGCACGTGCTGGATGTGGTCGCCGGGCGCGAGCACCCGCGCGGCGCAGACTTTGTTATTGTGTATTCAGCCGCAGTCCTGGGCGGCGAATTGACAGCCGGGGACGATGCCGACCGGGTTGAATGGTTCGAACGCGATCACCTGCCCGAGCTTGCGTTTCGAGCCACACGATCCGTCTTGAGTAAGAAATAGGGACAAAGAAAAGCTTGTGGGAAAATTCCAATGTCTTTATAATGCAGAAAAGTTTTCATATCCACAAAGGAGAGATGCATGAAATCCCAGGGATCATTTCGTTTATTCGCGTTTATTGGCCTGCTGGTACTTGTTAGCATGGCTTGCGGAGGCGGAACACCTGTTCCCGCCCCGGTCCAGCAGCCGGTTGAGCAGGAGCCGCAGCAGGACCCAATTGAGCCCGTTAGTAATTCCGGCGACCTGGTCACGTTCACCGACCAAAACGAGCTGCTGGCCATCGAGGTGCCCGGTGACTGGACCTACGCGCAAACCGTTGATGACGACGGCACCGATTTTTACATCGACACCTTTACTTCGCCGGACGAACTGGCCCTGGTCGAAAGCATTGTTTACGATGATGGGACTGCTTTCGCCGGCTCCGACAAAGCCAAGTTCGCCTTGTATCTGTTGAATACGTTTTACAGCAATACCGGCGAGGAAGGCGATATACGCGTCAGTGAAGACAAGATCATGCAGGACGGCAGCGAGCGCCTGACCTGGTCCTCCGAAGGCGGCGATTACTCCGGGATTTCCTTCCTCGAGACACGCGGCACTACCACTTTCCTATTGTTCACGGTGGAATGGGTAAATAGTGCGCAAGATCAGTATCTTGATGCCCTGAACGCCGTGATAGAAAGCTATCGTATTCCCTAATCAATAAATTCGATAGACGCTAATAAAACCGGCAGATTGCCGGCGATGATGCGAACCGATTTATATGGTTCGAGCGGAAGGAACTCCCCGAGCTTGCTCTTCGCGCACACTGACTGTTTTGGGGATCCCCTGAGTTCTTAAATACTCCTACCCGAAATTTCAAAAGCATTTATAATCCGATTACTTATTCATTTATCTCAGGAGGAGGATTACATGAAATTGACCAGTGCAGCTCGTTTGTTTGCCTTAATGGCTCTTTTACTATCCGCGGGTCTAGCCTGTGGTACCGGTGCGGCTTCTACCGAGGCCCCCGAAGGGACTGAGGTAGCCGCGCAACCCGATGCGGCCACCGGGCCCGCAGTCGCGGCTGCCCAGGAATTTTTTACCGAAGAATTTGAGGGCGATACCAGCAACTGGTCGTATTTCTATGTAGATGGCACCAAGCCGGTACCCGTCCGAGCAGACGGTGAATTCGGCACGATGACGGTGGGTGCCGACGGCGGAACTTTGGCCTTTGATTTACAGAGTGATGGCCAGTGGGTGTATACCACCTATGACCCGGTTGTCTATGAAAACGTCCGCGTGGATGTCAGGGCGGAAAATCGCGGCGTTAATACCAATAACGTCAGCTTGATTTGTCGCTACGGTGATGAAGGCTGGTATGAATTCAATATCGCCAATAACGGCCTCTTTTGGATCTATCACGCCCTGGTCGTCGCCCCTGATAATCGGGTGATTTATAGCCTGCTCGCAGATGGCGGCTCGAACAAGATCAAATCGGGTAAAGAAGTCAATGAGTACGCGATCGTCTGCGAGGATCACACGCTGACACTTTACATTAACGGCTTCGAGACACGAACGCTGGAAGAAAATAAGTACGTATTGCGTGATGGCTTGATCGGGCTGTCGGTCTCGTCTTTTGACAAATTGCCTGTCCAGGTCGAAATCGACTGGGTGAAGATCAGCGCCCCGTAGGAGATAACAAGTCAACCACAAAAGCCGCCTCCGTTTTGAGGCGGCTTTTGTGGTTAATTTCCCCGTTAATGGAATATGCTACAATATTTTTTTAATGACACTGGAGGTTCGTCCTTCGCCGATTGCAGGTGCATGGTACCCGGGCGACCGCGCAGAATTGACGCGCCAAGTGGATGAATTTCTTGAAAGCGCCAACCTGCCGGAACTGGGAGGGGAGGTGCTGGCCGTCATCGCGCCGCATGCCGCTCTCCGCTATTCAGGCGCTGTGGCTGCTTACGCGTTTGCACCATTGCGCGGCCGGTCTCCCAGGATCGCAGCTGTCATCTCACCGATGCATCATCCTTATCCTGATCCATTAATTACCAGCGCACATGCCGCTTATTCCACTCCGCTTGGAGATATTCCCGTGGACCGCGAACTGGTGACAGCTCTGGATACTGAGCTGCATAAACGGCTCGGGTTTGGCCTGACGCCTGTGGCGAACGACCCGGAGCATTCGCTCGAAATCGAATTGCCATTTCTGCAGCGCGCGCTTACAACCGATTTCAAGTTATTGCCCGTAATGGTGCGCGCCCAGGAGCCTGCGATCTCAGAAGCACTGGGGAAGGCGCTTGGTTCGGTATTGCGCGGCAAAGATTTTATTCTCGTCGCCAGCACCGACCTGTCTCATTTTTACGAGCACGTGAACGCACTGATCCTGGACCGGGCCATGCTGGCCGAGGTCGAAGCTTTTTCGCCCGAGGGAGCCTTTGAGGTTCAAGGATCCGGGCGAGGCTTCGCGTGCGGCCTGGGCGCGATGACGGCTGTCCTGTGGGCGGCGCGTGAGTTGGGCGCGGATGCGGTCAAGATCCTCAAGCACGCCACATCCGGCGACGTGACAGGCGACCATTCTTCGGTTGTCGGATATGGCGCGGCGGCCGTTTTCAAGAGCCGTTAGTTGCCATGAAGTATTTCGACATAATCGCTCATCGGGGAGTTGCAGACGAAGCGCCGGAGAATACGTTGTTTGCCTTCCAACAAGCCATTGATCTTGGCGCGGATGCAGTTGAATTGGATGTTCGCTTAACCTCTGACCATATACCTGTCGTTTTTCATTACTATTATTTGGAGAGTACGACCCCAATCTCCGGCGCCATCTTTAACTACAGGTACGAAGATTTAAAACAGGTGGCGGTTCAAGGCAAGAGCATGACGGGGAAAATTTCCACGCTCAAAGAAATTTTGGATGCGATCGGTGGAAAAACAGGGTTGGAAATAGAAATCAAGGGGCCCGAACGGGAATCCGTTGAAATTGTTGCAAACGTTTTGCGCGGCTATGAAGATTTATGGCCCAGCATTGAAATCACATCCTACGAGCCAGCCCTGCTGTTGGAAATCCGAAAACTCTGTCCGGGTCTGGTAACCGACCTTCTCTTTCGCCTTTCAGAACCCTGGATGAAGCCGGATGTTGTTGCTTATCAGGCTCTTCATTCCGCACGCCTTGCACAGGCCAGAGCGATACATTTGCATCCCACTCAACTTTCTCGTGAAGTTGTTGCCACCTTAAAGGAAAACGATATAGAGATACACGCCTGGGATGTGAACGACGAAAAATCGCTTCAAATAATCGCCGAACTTGAATTGCCCCGCATATGCACGGACAATTTTCTACAGGCATTTGAGTTTCGCAAGCAATTGCTCACATGACACGATTTGCACAGATTGCGGTGAATGTCCCGTCTGTGGCGGGCGTTTTTGATTACGAAATCCCACCTGAAATGGTTGCGCGCCTGGGGGTTGGACAGCTGGTGGTCATCCCCTTCGGCAAACAAACCGTTCAGGGAGTCATTCTACGATTTGTGGATACCCCGGCGGTCCCAAAAACCAAACCGATCCTGGACATGCTCGATGCGGACCCGGTGCTGACGCCCGTGCAAATCGCGCTGGCCGAGCCATTGGCCGAATCCACTTTATCACCCGTGGCCGCCATCGTGGACCTTATGCTGCCGCCGGGACTCGGCAAACATGCGGATGTGCTATACGATCTCCGTCAATCGGATGCGGTCGATGACCTAAATCAAATCCAGAAACGCCTGGTGAAATTACTGCGCGAACGCGGCGCTTTACGCGGCCGGCAGATCGACAGGCATTTTGCGAACGTGGATTGGCGCAAGACCGCCCAGGTGCTGGTGCGGCGCGGTGTGTTGTCCACTCGATCCATATTGCCAGCTCCCAGCGTGCGGCCAAAGTTCATCCGCACGGCTCAACTGGCTGTCTCGCTGGAGGTGGCTGAGGCCGCGTTGGCTGACTTGGGGAAAACAGAAGCGACCCGTAAGCGGCGGCGGGCGGCTCTGCAGTTCCTGATGCGCGCTAAAGAGCCGGTCAACGTCTCATGGGTGTACGCGGAGAGTGGATCGAAGATCGCCGATCTGCAGGAATTGGCTGAACGCGAGTTGATCCTGCTGCGCGAGACCGAGATCTGGCGTGATCCGCTGGAGCGGATCGAAAATATCGGACTGGAAAGCAGCGGGGCTGTCGAACTTACCGAAGAACAACGTGAAGCTTGGACCAAAATTGAAAACGGATTTCGTGATCTTTCGGCAGGGAAATCCGTCCGGCCGTTCCTGCTGCATGGGGTAACTGGCTCCGGAAAAACTGAGTTGTACCTGCGCGCAGCCCAGGAGACCGTGCGCCGCGGCAGGCAGGCGATGATCCTCGTCCCTGAGATCGCCCTCACGCCTCAAACTGTGCGGCGTTTCCTGGCGCGCTTTCCAGGACAGGTGGGGATCGTTCATTCAAAACTTTCTGAAGGCGAGCGCTATGATACCTGGCGGCGCGCGCGGGCCGGCCTGATAAAAGTAATTATCGGTCCTCGGAGCGCATTGTTCGCGCCGTTACCAAATCCCGGCCTGATCGTGGCCGATGAATGTCATGACAGCTCTTATTACCAATCGGAGCCTCCGTTCTATCACGCGGTAACCGCCGCGCAGACCTACGCGCGGCTGGCAGGCGCGCTGTGCATCCTGGGATCGGCCACGCCCGGAACCGAACAACGCTACCAGGCCGAGATGGGTCAGCTCACACTCCTGGAATTACCCCG
>CAYUUJ010000057.1:0-8632 GCA_964447845.1 uncultured Anaerolineaceae bacterium | reverse complement strand
ACAGAAGACGTGGTAGCAGCCCTACACGTCCGCTGCGCGGGCTGGTTGAGCGCGCAACAGCTGGGGATGAGCCTGCTCGAAGCGGCGCGCAGCCGCGGGGTCCGTTTCGAGTCCGCCCGCGTGGACGCGCTAGAGGTGGAAAATGACCGGGTCCGCGGAGTTCGACTCAGCTCCGGAGAACGCCTGGATTCGCCCATCTTTATCAACGCGGCGGGTCCATTTCTCAAAGACGTCGGAAAATTTTTGGGCGTGGACTTACCGGTTCATACGGAATTGCACATGAAGGCTGTCATCAAGGATGCTTTGGGGGCGGTGGGCCGCGACGCGCCGCTCCTGATCTGGGATGACGCGCAAATTCTACCCTGGGAGGCCGGCGAACGATCAGCATTGGCCTCTGAGCCGGAAACGCGCTGGCTGACGGAGCTTTTCCCTGCCGGCGTGCATACGCGCCCGGAGGGCGGTCCGGATAGCCAAACGATTCTGATGTTATGGGAATATCAAACCAAAGTGACGCCCCCGGATTGGCCGCCCGCATTGGAAGCGCAATATCCTGAGATCGCATTACGCGGACTGGCGACCATGCTGCCGCGCATGCAGGAATATTTCAAGAAGATGCCGCGGCCGCAACTGGATGGTGGTTACTACACCAAAACGGTCGAGAACCGACCCCTGATCGGACCGATGGGCATCGATGGTGGGTATGTGATCGGCGCGCTATCGGGCTATGGAATCATGTCTGCCTGTGGAGCAGGAGAGCTGCTCGCCGCACAGGTCACAGGATTAAACCTGCCGGCATACGCACCTGCATTTCAGTTGGATCGGTATGACGATCAAGATTATCAAAATAAATTGGGGCATTGGGACGATTCGGGTCAACTATAAATTTGAGCATAAAAAAAACGAACCGCGAAGACGCGAAGGCTGCTAAGATTCATTTTGGGGAATTAAGTGATGAGGAGCTTTGAACACTGGTAGTTCCACTTAAAGATGATCTCGCCGCTGGGTGAGGGGGGCACCCAACGACGAGATCGATTGAATTGTCACACACATTGGACAGATTATCAAGGTATGGTTGCAAGGTTACAAAAGAAGCCTTGCACGCCCGCCTGGACGGGATACAATAAGCCGAGGAACCGCTCATGATCAGGCTCATATTGTTAACATGCATGACCCTGACGCTCACCGCCTGTGAGGTCTGGAATGTGAATCCGCAACCTTTTCCGGTTTGGACGGCGATCCCATCGCGGACACCGGGTATCTTGTCACCCACACCCGTGATCCAGAACCCCAGCCTGACTGTCCTGCCGATCACCGTCACGCCGGCTGTTGCGAGTGTGACCCCTTCGGCCACACCGCCGCCTTCGGCAACGAGTTCCCCTACCCCGTTCCAGAAGCTCGAGGTCGTAATTCTCGGTTGTAATACCGGGATTGATATTTCACATGGCATGGGCGAGGTCACCAACGCCTATGTGATTCTGAAGAATACAGGAACTATCGACCTTCCGGATAGCTGCGGCTTGCTGCGCGCGGTGGACGAGGATAGGGAACATCCGGACAAGAAAAGATGCGTCGAGGATCTTCCGGCAGGTTATCAAGTCACCTTGAAATTAACCGTCGATTCAGCCTATAAACAAGATACGGTCATTCAGGTGGATGCAAGTTCCAACGGACAAATACTGATGCGCGTGGATCAACCTTCCTGCCAGGACATGGATATCATCGGCCCGATTCCCGGTGATATCGGCGTGGTCAAGCCCATCCCACCCTAAACGTCGCTGGCCCGCAAAGTTTAAGCAAAAGCCGCCCTTCCGGGCGGCTTTTGCGAATCTAGCTGGCTTTTTGTTCCTGGAGGTATTTTTCCGGATTATTCTCGAAATCGGCTCTGCAACCCGGCGAACAGAAATAGTAGGTCTTTCCGTCGTGCTCGGCCTTCCAGGGAGTGGTTTCAGGATCTACTTCCATACCGCAGACAGGATCGATTTTCATGGTGAACCTCCTGAAGAAGTTGCGGCTCCTAATGTATAATGGAGCCCATGGCTGAAGAACAGATCACCTCACTTGCGCGTAATAAAATCGCAATGTTGATAGACGGAGATAACGCTCAAGCGGGCTTACTGAGTCAAACGTTGGTGGAAGCCGGGCGTTACGGCCAGATCACGGTCCGTCGGATCTACGGCGACTGGACTTCTTCGAATATGAATTCATGGAAAGAGACCCTCAACTTCCATGCCTTCCAACCCATCCAGCAATTCAGATATACGGTGGGAAAGAATGCCACCGACAGCGCCATGATCATCGACGCCATGGATATTTTGCACTCGGGCGTGGTGGACGGGTTCTGCCTGGTCTCCTCGGACAGCGACTACACACGGCTGGCTACGCGCATCCGTGAGACGGGCATTTTTGTGATGGGGATCGGTGAGAAGAAGACTCCGAAACCTTTCGTAAATGCCTGCGATGTCTTTGTTTACACAGAAAATCTGGTCGCTGAAAAAAAGAAAGCCTTACCAGTTCGACGCCCAAAGACCGGCGGTAAGCAGGTGAAAGAGGAAGCCGATCCC
This sequence comes from uncultured Anaerolineaceae bacterium, assembly GCA_964447845.1. Taxonomy (GTDB): domain Bacteria; phylum Chloroflexota; class Anaerolineae; order Anaerolineales; family Villigracilaceae; genus DASXQN01. The sequence goes on along the minus strand of CAYUUJ010000057.1, from coordinate 6,071 downwards.
ATGCCGTTGCTTACCCAGGCGTACGATATGGCCGTTCAAGAGGATGGCTGGGCGCGCCTGGATACAATGGGAAGTAACCTGTACCAACTCGATCCCGGTTTTGACCCGCGTACGTACGGATACAGACAGCTTTCCCGGCTCGTGAAAAGCCTGAAAGATCAATTCGAGATGCGCTCCCAGGAACGCAACGGCGTACCGCTTATCTATGTCAAAATGTCCGAAGCTGCAAACCAGGACAAACCAGGATAAATATTGCGTTGATCGATGGAAAATTGAAAGACCAGTCTTCTGAATAAGTAAACCCCCGGGAAATTTCCCGGGGGTTTTTAGTTTTCCTTCTTGATCACATCTTTATAAGTATCCAGGATCTGTACAGCGATCTTCTCCCAACCATAATCCTTGGCGTATTCGGCTGCGACTTTGCCCATCTTTTGACGCAGTTCAGTGTCGCCCAACAACGCGATTAATTTTTCACACAACGCGTCGGGGTCTTCGTCGGGGACGGTAAATCCGGTTTCGCCATCTTTCACTAGATAGGCTAATCCACCCACCTCCGAAGCGATGACGGGCGTCCCGCACGCCATGGCTTCCAGCGCCACCATCCCGAACGATTCATACAGCGAAGGCATCACCAGTACCTGAGCTGCGGAGTAGTAATACGGCAGGGTATCCTGGTCGCGTTTGCCGAGGAAGACCACTGTCTGACCAACAGCCAATTCATCGCACAGTTTCTGCAGCCGCGCCATCTCGGCCGTCCTATCCTGCGGACTGGCGTCCGGGTCACCACCGATGATCGCCAGGTAGACCGGGTGAATCATCTTCTCGAAGTCATCACAGGAAATGGCGCGGATCAGCGTATCGATCCCTTTCAGCGGTTCGATACGTCCCACAAACAAGACCATTTGGACATCCGGTTTCACTCCGATGAATAACCTGGCTTCATCCACAGGGATGGGGTAGAAATGACTCAGGTCCACTCCCGGCGGGATGGTGATCATCTTATGTGCGTTCCCGCGGTAAAGATAGCGCAATTGAGTTTGTTCGGCCGGGGTGGCAACAATGATGCGGTCAGCGCGCTTCAGGATGTGCTTTTCACTCTCGATCCGGAATGGACTTTCCATCTCCTCTTCCGACCGGGCAATCCGATTCTTCATCTCGCCCAGCGTGTGGTACATATGTACGATCGGGATGCCGCCCCAGGCATCCGAAAGGGATTCGGCCGCCAATCCAGACATCCAATAATGGCAGTGGATCAGGTCATATTGAAGCCCCTTTTCAACGGCAAAGTTTTTTATGCCCTCTACGAATTCCGGGATATGGTTTGCCATTTCCCGCTTCCCAACCGGGGTCTCAGGGCCGGCCGGCACATGCACCACGCGATTCCCGTACCCAAGGTCATGTTTGACATGCGGAACATGCTCATCCTGTGAGCGCGTAAAGACGTCCACGTGAACGCCCATTCGCCCTAATTCGCGCGTCAGATCGCGCACATAGACGTTCATCCCGCCGGTGTCCTTGCCGCCCAGGGTCGCGAGCGGGCAGGTGTGATAAGAGAGCATGGCAACGCGTAACATTGGTTTTAAGGTAATTAGGGATTAGTAATTAGGGATTAGGGGTTAGGGATTAGGGATTAGGGATTAGGAGTGTGAGGCGCCTGTGATTGACCCTCAATAGATGCAGCGTGAAGCGAAAAACTTGCGGGTTCAGATGGAATCCTTTATAATCTCCGGCGCTAACACGCCACCGTAGCTTAGTTGGTAGAGCAGTCGATTCGTAATCGACAGGTCAAGGGTTCGAATCCCTTCGGTGGCTCAAGAGCCGGGCGACAGTTGAACTGTCGCCTTTGTTATTTAATTGTTTCTTTTAGCGCCTGATCGAAGATCCTCAATCCATCCTGGATCTGTTCAGATGTGACATTCAACGGCGGGATCCAGCGAATCGTATTGTCATAAGTACCGCAAGAGAGCAAGAGCAGACCTCGCTCTTCAGTTGCGTGGATGATCTCCTTCACCATTGGTTTTGCCTTTTCTGGTTTATCATCCACGCTGAACTCGGTGCCGATCATCAAGCCTGCACCGCGCACGTCCCCGATCTGGGGATATTCCTCCTGCAGCTTGCGCAAACCGGTCATCAATTGCACGCCGCGCTCAGCCGTATTCTCCAACATTTTCTCATCGCGCAGAGCGCGGATGGTCGCCACGCCGGCGGCACACGCTACGGCGTTCCCGCCGTACGTGCCACCATGCGATCCGGTCTCCCACTTCTTCATCATGTCCAGGCTGCTAAACACCCCTGAGAGCGGCAGCCCGGATGCGATCCCCTTGGCGGCGGCGATGATATCCGGGACGACCTCAAAATGCTCGACCGCGAACCACTTCCCGGTGCGGCCGAATCCGGATTGGATCTCGTCAAAGATCAACAATATGCCGTGCTTATCGGCAATACTGCGCAACCCTTTCATGAATGAAGCCGGTGGTACCACATAACCGCCTTCTCCCAGGACAGATTCGATCAAAATGGCAGCGGTCTCTTTCGGAGCGGTCTGAGAGGCGAGCAGATATTCCAACTGCTCGAGCGCGTACACAGAGGCTTGTTCCTCTGTCATGCCGAGATGAAAAGCATACGGGAATGGCGCCACGAACACACCCGCGGGCAGCGGACCAAACCCGGCGCGATAGATTGTCTTCGAAGTGGTCAGTGCCATGGTGCCGGCCGTCCGGCCGTGAAACGAACCCGAGAATACGATAATGTTTTGTTTTCCCGTAACCGCCCGCGCTAACTTGATCGCCCCTTCGATCGCCTCGGCGCCGGAGTTCGAGAAGAAGAATCCGTCGATGGAAGGTGGAACAATTCTTCGAAGTTCATCGATCAATTGCAGCATTGGCTGGTGGATGACGATATTTGCCTGCGCATGCAGGAACAAGCCTGCCTGCTCCCGGATCGCCGCGACCACCTTTGGGTGACAATGACCTGTGTTCGTAACCCCGATCCCGCAGGTAAAGTCGAGCAGTTTTCTGCCATCCGTGGTGTAAATGTACGATCCTTCGGCGCGCTCGGCTACAAAATTAAAAATGCGGCCCCAGACGGGCGACATGTGGGGGAAGTTTTCGGAGTATAGGTTATCCATAATTGTAGGTAACTTAAGGGAGTGTCACGTGTCAAGTGTCAAGTGGGGAAAATGATGTTTATGGATACTTGACACGTGACACCTGACACTTTTTTTCTAAGCTTGCGCGATCATGACATGTTTTGTGATCTGATAATCGCCCACCGCTTCGGCGGACAGGTCCTTTCCGAAGCCGGATTGTTTGAATCCACCGTGAGGTGTTTCGGAAGCCAGCGGGATATGATCGTTGATCCAGACTGTGCCAAATTCGAGTTGAGCTGAAAGGCGCATGGCGCGGCCTACATCCCGGGTAAAGACGGAAGCGGCCAGTCCATACAAAACATCGTTGCCCATATGTAATGCCTGGGCTTCGTCCTCAAATTCCTGCACCGTCACGACCGGTCCAAAAACTTCCTGCTGCACGATCTCCCAGTCCTGTTGAACGTTGGAGATCACGGTCGGCTCGTAATAATAGCCTTTAGACATGCCTTTCGGAACTCCGCCACCTGTCAGGATCCTGGCACCTTGCGACTTGGCGCGATCCACAAAACCAGTCACGCGTTCGCGCTGGACGCTTGAGATCAGCGGGCCCATGAGCACGCCTTCTTCAAATGGCAGACCGACCTTAACACCACGCATCGCTTCCACAACCGCAGCTTGCATTTCTTTGAGGCGGCTTTTCTGAACATAAACACGCGTCGCGGCCGTGCAATCCTGCCCGGTGTTGACCGTGGCCGCGAAAGCAGCTTTGGCGGCCACGAGCTCAGTATCCGCATCATCGAACACGATAAAAGGCGCCTTGCCACCCAATTCGAGATGAACGCGCTTGAGTGTATCGGCTGCCGTCTTCATGATCTTCTTACCGGTTCCGGTGGAGCCGGTCAGGCTGACCATGCGAATGTCGGGATGCTCGACGATCGCCTGACCTGTTTCATTGCCACCGCTAAGTATATTGACCACACCATCCGGGATTCCTGCTTCCTGGATCAACTCAGCCAGCATCAGAGTGGTAAGCGGTGTACCGGGGGCAGGTTTTAATACGATCGTACAGCCGGCAGCCAGAGCTGGACCGATCTTCCAGGAGGCCATATTCAGCGGATAATTCCACGGCGTGATCTGTCCCACCACGCCTACAGGCTCGCGGCGATAAATAGACGTGTAACCCGCCGCAAATTCGCCGGCATGTGAACCATGCGTATCGCGTGCCGTGGTCGCAAAGAAACGCAGATTATCGACGGTAAATGGAATATCTCCGCCCAGGCTGAGGAATTTATAAGGCTTGCCGGTCTGTTCGGTTTCGACGCGCGCGAACTCCTCGGATTTTGCCTCGATCAGATCCGCCAGTTTCCAGATCGCTTTTGAACGTTCGGAAGGCGTCTTCCTCGACCAGCGCCCATCGTAAAACGCCGTCTTCGCGGCCTGAACGGCGCGATCGACATCCGCGCGGCTGGCATTCTGCACTTCGGCGATCTTTTCGCCCGTGGCTGGATTCTCGATGGACATCCGCCCTCCACCCTGGGAGTCCTGCCATTTTCCATCGATCCAAAGTTTGTAGTCCATTGTTTCTCCTCTTAAGGTGCGTCGTACCTCAATTAATCAAGATACTTTCCCATGAATAAGTGCGACGCACCTGTATTGATTACGGATTTAAACGAATTGCAACCAATTGAATATTGGTCATATCTTCCATCGCGAACCGGACACCTTCGCGCCCCAGCCCGCTCTCGCGGTTGCCGCCGTACGGCATATGGTCTGCTCGGAAGGCGGGCGTGTCATTAATGATCACACCGCCAAAATTCAACCGCTTGATTGCCTTGAAGACGCGGTCGATATCCTGGGTGAAGACACCCACCTGCAGACCAAATTTCGTCTCGTTTGCCTGGCGCAGCGAGTCTTCAAAGTCGTCACACGCGATCACCGATGCGACCGGCCCAAAGACTTCCTCCGTCACCACTTTCATCTCTGGTTTAACGTTCGCTAAAACCGTCGGATAAAATACCGCGCCCTCGCGCCTGCCCCCTGTAAGGATTTTCGCGCCGGAGCTCTGCGCTTCCTTGACCCAGCCCTCCACGCGATCTACTTCTTTCGAGTCGATCATCGGCCCCACATCTACGCGCTCATCCAACGGATCACCGACCACCATCGCCTCGGTGGCTTTGACGAATTTTTCAGAGAACGGTTCATACACCTGTTTATGGCTGTAAATTCTTTGCACTGAAATGCATACCTGTCCGGAATTGTAAAACGCTCCGACCGCACAACGCTTGGCGACGAAATCAAGGTCGGCATCCGGGGCGATCACCACCGGCGACGTATTACCTAATTCAAGTGTGACTTTCTTAATACCGGCGACCGATAGGATATGACGTCCGATCTCCGGGCTGCCGGTGAAAGTGATCTTATCCACACGCGGATCTGTAACCAACCATTCACCCACCGTACCGCCGGAACCGATGATCAGATTGATCGCGCCGGCCGGGAGGCCGGCATCGGCGAGAGCTTGAGTCAACTTCACCGCCGTCAACGGGGTTGTACTGGCGGGTTTTAAGACGAGAGAATTGCCTGCAGCGAGAGCCGGCGCGACTTTATGCGCGACCAGATTGAGAGGAAAATTGAACGGACTGATGGCCGCGATCACACCTACCGGGCGGCGTGTCCAAAATCCAAAATAACCTTCGCCGGCCGGCACGGCGTCCAACGGGATCGTTTCACCATGCAGGCGCTTGGCTTCCTCGCCGGCGATCGTAAATGTGCTGATGGCACGATCCACTTCGGCGCGCGCAAATTTTAGCGCCTTGCCCGCCTCGGCCGCGATGGTCTGCGCGAAATCTGCGTGACGCTCGCGCAGCAACCCAGCCGTACGAAACAAGATGTCTGCCCGCTTATAGGCGGGCATATCCATCATGATCGGTGCGGCGCGCACAGCAGCCGCGATGGCGGCATCCACGTCCTCGCGCCGGGCGGT
>CAYUUJ010000056.1:0-8666 GCA_964447845.1 uncultured Anaerolineaceae bacterium | reverse complement strand
GAATTGTCTCCCGTCCTGCTTGAATTAATGTCCCTGCCTTTGGGATGGGACCGGGATGTACTCAGGCAAGCGCAGAAATTGATGCAAGTTTACGCAGGGAAAGGGTATCGTTCGGATCTGTTGCCTCGCTATCCCCTGGACAAAGAACTTGCCTATATTGTTTTCCGCAAAATACCAGCCACTAAGTAGCGATCACAAATTTGCAGGATATTTTTAATGTATCTCCATGAGATTTGTCATATGATAATAACAAGGAAAGGAGGTCCAATTGGAAACACCACCGGAATTCCAGGACGAAGGAAGGACCGGCAACTCTGATCCTGGACAAAGCCCCAGGCTTTGACCCCAGACGTTCTCCAAACGAGAAAAAAGATCCGGTTCCAATTCCTTCAGGCAATCATCAGGCTGACGGATGGGTGACACCCATCCGTCTTTTATTTAATCTGTAGGTTATTTCTTCAGGATTTTCAACGCTTCGATCAGGATCTTCTCGACCCACAGCGAGTACATTTTCCCAGAAGGGTGCAGGCCGTCTCGGGCGAGCAATGTGCGGTCATCGATCGCCAGGCGCGAGATATCGGTCACATTGACGTAGCGAGCTCCGGCTAGCTGCGCTTCGGCCCGATCGATGGCATTGAATGCATCGATCTCTTCGGCGATCCTTTGCTCATCGCGGCCGCCAGCAAAAGGAGTCGCGCCCCAATCCGGGATCGAGACCACGATCACGCGCGACGCGTCACCGCCGGCAAAGGCGATCGAGCGCTGTAAGAGCGCTTTAAATTCCGCCTGATATTCATCGATATCGTAACCGCGATACTGATTGTTCACCCCGATCAGCAGCGTAACCAGGTCGAATGTGCCTTGCGGGTTGACCTGGTCGATGGCTGCGGAAAGTTCACCGGTCGTCCAGCCCGTCTTGGCGATGATCAGCGGATCCTCCATTGCGATCTCCCGGGCGCGCAATGCTTTCGTCAACTGCGCGGGGAAGCGGACGTTGATGGAGACACTTTGGCCGATGGTATACGAGTCGCCCAGGGCCAGGTAACGATGGGAAACGGTGGCAGTTGTCGGGGCGGAGGGAAGCGGATCGTTTGTCATTGTTTGTTTCGCTGTCGGTTTTGTCGTCGTGCATCCGATCAAGATGAAGTAAAGCAATAAGGTCACTGCGAACATAGCCTGTTTCATGTCGCAGGATTTTCGATCTTTCAACTACCGGCCGTGCTCTCTTCCAGATGAGGTTGATACATTTCCCGCACAGGTTCTTTCATAAATATCATCAAGACGGCTGCCATCGCCAGGCCGCAGATCGTTGAAACCATAAAAGTCGTATCAAAACCTGCAGCCTCCGCCAGCAGTCCACCGATGATCGGCGCGAGAATGGTGGCCGGCGCCGTGAATGAACTGGATATGCCAATGTATATCGGACGCTCGTCTTCTCTCGCGAAGCTGACGGTTAGCGCGACGGGGATGGTCCAGATGGCGACGATCGCAACCGCCTCCAGTAGAAAAACCGGATAAAACCATTCCACGGAGGTGGCCATCCAGGCCAGCAGGGAGCTCAGTGCGGCAGCCAGGGCGCCGAGCGCCATGACACCGCGATGGCTCCAACGGTCGCCGAGCCGGCCCATCAGCGGACTGAAGGCCACCTGAGCGATCAAAAGAAAACCGGTCATGATGCCAGCCTGGGATTCGCTCATGTCATAATAAATAACGGCATAGATCAGGTAGAACGAAAATGCCATGCTGGCGAATTGACTGAGCGTCCGTACGCCCAGAAAGATCGCGAAGTTGCGGTCGCGTTTGAGGATGACACGAGCCTGGCTCCAGATTGCCGGAGTGTGCTCCTGCACAATTTTTGGCGCGCCTTCGGCTTCACGCGTCATCGCGACAATGATATAGGAGATTACGAACATGACGGACGCCAGCAGAAAACAGAGTGTGTAATCCAGGGGGCTGGCTACCTTCTCTAGAATGACACCTGCCAGGATGGCGGAAATGCCTGCCATGCCGTTGAACGCGGCGGCCTGGGAACCAAAAAATGTCCCGTGCAGGCCGGAGGGGATGACCTTCGTGACCATGTTGGTCCATGGGTTGGCAGCCATCCCGCCGCCGAGTCCCTGCCAGCTGAGCAGGATAAAGACCAGAATGATCGCCAGCGTTGGATTGAGGCTGGACACAAACCATGCCACAGCGGCCAGACCCAGATAGGGCAGACGTTCATGAATGGTCAAGAGCAATACCAGCGGCTTGTAACGCCGGACACGGGACACCCATCCGGCGGTCAGTAATTGTGGAAACAACCAACCGAAATTATGAATGGCCGGGATCAAACCGATCAATACCGCCGAGTCGCTGAGTTGCTTGACGAACAGGGGGATGATGGCGATGAACGAACCGAAACCCAGCGCGAATCCGAAGAAGCCACCATCCAGCATTCCGATGATGAAGTTGAAACGTAGATGACGGCGGGCATATTGTTCAAGCGCGGAGGGGAGCTGCACGCTTCGATTTTACCATCTTGACAATTTATCATTCCGGCGTACAATAAAAACGAACGTTCGTTCATTTCGAAAGGACGCGCATGGCCGTGAAATCAAGTACCAAAGGCGAACGCACCCACGCAGCCATCGAAGAAGCTGCCTACAGCCTGTTCATGGAACATGGTTTCCATGCCACCTCCATGCGGCAGATCGCCGAGGAAGCCGGGCTGGCGCTGGGGGGGATCTATAACCATTTTTCCAGCAAAGAAGAGATCTTCGCCGCCATCCTGTTCGATAAACATCCTTATAAAAGGATCCTGCCACACATCCTGGCGGCGGAGGGGGAAACGACTGAGGAGTTCATTCACGACGCGGCAAAAGCGATGGTTACGGAATTAAGGAAAGAACCCAACTTGCTCAAGCTGATGTTCATCGAGCTGGTCGAGTTCAACGGAAAGCATATTCCCCTGTTATTCCGGGAGATCGCGCCCAAAGTGCTGCCGGTCTTCGAGAGGTTGTCCCGTCTCCGCAAAGACCTGCGTCCCATCCATCCGGCTGTATTATTACGTTCTTTCCTGGGTATGTTCTTTTCTTTTTTCGTGACGGAGCTGTTCATCGGAAGCTCGTTGGGCAAGTTGATGCCCAAAAACAGTTTCGAGATCTTCGTCGACATTTATCTGCACGGCATACTGAAGAAGGAGGCAGCATGAAATCCCGGCTTATATCCGTGATCCGCAAGGAGTTCATCCAGATCTTCCGCGACCCGCGCACCATGGTGCTGATCCTGGTCATGCCGATCCTCCAGTTGTTCCTGCTCGGGTATGCAGCAACCACCGACGTTAAGAATGTGCCCCTGGCGGTTTGGGATCAAAACCGGACCCCGCAATCGCGTGCCCTGCTGGACGCGTTCCGAGCCGCCGATTATTTCCGCATTTCATACGCGGTCGGCTCCGAAGATGAGTATCGCAAGCTGATCGAGGGTGGGGATGCCCGCGCGGTTTTAATCATCCCGCCGGATTATGATCGCCGGCTGCTGGAGGGAAATGCACAGGTTTCGATGGTGTTGGATGGGTCGGACGCGACTGTGGGCGGCACGGCGCTTTCCGCCGCACACTTGATCGGGCAATCTTATGCCACCAAGGTTATGGCTGAGCAGGCTACCCTGAGCGGACGAAACGTGGCATTACAGCCGCCTTTGGAAGTCCGAACGCAAGTTTGGTACAACCCCGATCTGGTCTCCGCGTATTTCATGATCCCGGGCGTGCTCGGCATGATCCTGTCGATGATCACCGCCATGCTGACGGCTACGGCAGTTGTCCGCGAGCGTGAGCGCGGCACGATCGAGCAGTTGATCGTCACGCCCATCCGGCCCTGGGAATTGATCGTCGGAAAGCTCTTGCCATACGTTGCCCTGGCATTTGTGGATGTGATCGAGGTGCTCATCATCGGACACTTCTGGTTTAAAGTTCCGATCCGCGGCGACCTGAGCCTCATTCTGCTCTTGTCCGGTTTATTCGTGATATCCAGCCTGGGTATAGGCTTGTTCGCTTCCACCATCGCCAACACGCAGCAAGAAGCCATGATCACTGTCATGGTCACGATGCTGCCGAGTATCTTCCTCTCGGGTTTTTTCTTCCCGCTCGACGCAATGCCCGAGTTCCTGCAGATCGTGTCGCATGCCATCCCGCTGCGCTATTTCCTGGTCATTATCCGATCGCTGCTCTTGAAAGGGGTGGGTGTGGAGGCGCTTTGGAACGAGATCTTCGCACTGGCTTTGTTCGCCGTCATCATTATGGGTGCGGCCGCCCTGCGCTTCCGCAAAAGATTGGATTAAGCAAGTTGGGAGTGCAAACTTAAGTCTGCCGGTTCGTAACGAATTGAAGTCCGTACTCCATTAATCGTTTTGTAAAAGGAGTTTCGAATGTCACACAAACGCCCGCCTATTCGAGTGATCGTTATTCTTGTGTTATTGCTGCTGATCGGCGGCTACTATGCGATCCGTGCGCTGAATGCGGACCAGAATGGAACGCTGCAAGCCTCCGGCAGTATTGAAGCCGTGGATGTGAATGTCTCGCCTGTTTTGGCTGGAAAAGTCGCAGAAGTGTTGGCGGACGAAGGCCAGACCGTCCAGGCAGGCGATACGCTTCTACGCCTGGACGATAAACTGCTGACCGCGCAACGCGCGGTATCCGCAGCTGCGGCGGACTCCGCCCGCACCGCACTCGCCGCCGCGCAGACGCGCTACGATCAGGCATTGCAGTCTGCCCTGTCCGCGCAAGGGACGGAGCGCGCCGTCGATTGGCGTTTCTCCGCGCCGGACGAGTTCGATCAGCCCGCCTGGTATTTCGATCAAACCGAACAGTTGCAGGCAGCCCAGGCGGAGGTGGATGCCGCGCAGGCTGCGCTTGGTGAGGCGAATACCAGCTTTGATCAAGTCATCAATGATCTGGCCAACGCAGATTTCTTGGCGGCCGAAAAACGATTAGCCGATGCGCGTGCTGCTTTCCTGGTGGCGGATGAAGTCAAGACAGCTGCGGACAATGCCGGCGAAGGTGGCGGGCTGCAAAGTGCCGCCAATGAACTCTACAACGCAGCCCTCGCGCAGCTGAATGCTGCACAGCGTGGGTACAACGGATTCCTCACCAGCCAGTCCCGTCAGGAGGTGTTGGAAGCACGCGGCCAGATCGCGGTTGCACAACAACGTTATGACACCTCCTTTGCACAACTTGCCTCGTTACAGATCGGTGTAGAGTCACCCACGGTGGTGGTTGCACAAAAAGCGCTCGATCAAGCCCGCTCAGCCGTCATGCAGACCGAAGCCAGCCTGGCCCTCATCGATATACAGCTTTCAGAGTTGACCATAACCGCGCCGATAGAAGGTGTGGTCCTGACGCGCAATGTCGAGCCAGGTGAATTCGCGGCTCCCGGCGCCACCGTTTTCAGACTAGCCCAGTTGGATGACCTGACCATCACGGTCTATGTACCCGAAGATCGTTACGGCGAGATCTCACTAGGCCAACAGGCTGAAGTGCAGGTGGATTCGTTCCCCGATCAGTTTTTCACCGCAACCGTGGTCCATCTGGCGGACGAGGCCGAGTTCACGCCGCGCAATGTCCAGACGGCTGAAGGACGCAGCTCCACCGTCTATGCCATCAAGTTGAAGGTGGAAAACCTCGAGGGAAAACTTAAACCCGGTATGCCGGCGGATGTAATATTTAAATAAAGGTCGAAAGTAAAAAGTCAAGGGTCAAAGGTCAAAGGTCGAAGGTCATAGATTTCGATTTTAGGGAGGACAGATTGACAGCGATTACGAGATTTGAAGAGATTCAGGCCTGGCTAACTGCAAGGGAATTGACCAACATGGTATATGTGCTGACCAATCAAAGTGGCTTCAATCGCGATTTCGGCTTGCGCGATCAGATACGCCGATCGGCAGTCTCCGTTATGAGCAATATTGCCGAGGGGTTTGAGAGTCGAACGGATTCGCAGTTCGTAAATTATCCTGGCATGGCGCGAGCCTCAGCAGGTGAGGCTAGGGCACAACTTTATATTGCGCTCGACCAAAATTACATTACTGAGGAACAATTTAAGGGATCATTCAAGCTTGCTGAACAATGCGCCCGACAAATTGCAAAATTTATCGTCTATCTGGAAATCAACCCCCGCAAGCGACGTGTCTCCGAATCCAACGCAGAATACGACATTTGACTTTTGACCTTCGACTTTTGACCTTCGACCTTCGACCTGATGATATCCAATGTCCCCTTCCTTGTTTATATCTGCTAATAACCTGCATAAATCCTTCGGCAACACACGCGCGGTGGATGGCGTGAGTATGATGATCGCGCCCGGCGAGATCTATGGATTGGTTGGTTCGGATGGCGCGGGCAAGACCACCACCATGCGTCTACTCGTTGGCGCGCTGACGCCGGATGCAGGTCAGGTGAATATTTGCGGCTACGACGTGGCCAGGCAGGTGGAAGATGCCCGCGCTCAGATCGGCTATCTCTCGCAGCGTTTCTCGTTGTATGAGGATCTGACCGTATTGGAGAATATTCGCTTCTTCGCCGAGGTACGCGGCCTTTCATCTCAGGAGTGGCTGCCGCGCAGTCTGGAACTGCTGGAGTTCGTCGGACTGGCTGAATTCAAAGATCGCCGCGCCGGCCAGCTCTCGGGAGGCATGAAGCAAAAACTGGGTCTTGCCACGGCGTTGGTAACCCGGCCGCGGGTTTTGTTGTTGGACGAACCCACCACCGGCGTGGATCCGGTCACACGGCAGGACTTCTGGCAGTTGATCATTCGGCTCACATCCACTCAGCCGAGGGGGAACGACAGTGGGGAGGGAGTAAGTGTCCTCCTCTCCACCCCGTACATGGACGAGGCTGCTCGCTGCCATCGTGTGGCATTCATGCAGCATGGAAAGATCATCGCCGAAGGCGCGCCATCCGAGTTGCGTGCCACTCTGAATCAACGTATCCTTGAATTACGAGGTCATCCGCTCAACCCATTGCGCCATGCGGCACAACATGATCCGGACGTGGAGGATGTACGTGCCTTTGGGGATCGACTGCATTTGCGTGTGCGCGAGGGCAGGGCAGAAGCCGTTATCAAACGCCTTCCTAAAGACTTGTCCAAAAGCGGCAAGATCACGGAATTGCGGATCGTTCCGCCTACATTGGAAGATGTGTTCATCGCTCTGCTTGAAAAATCGGGGGAGCAGGAAGCATTGCCACTTGGTCAGGTGAAGCATGACTGAGCCGGTCATCCTGGTCGATAATTTAACGCGGCATTTTGGCGACTTCGTGGCTGTGGATCACGTTTCTTTCCAGGTCAATCAAGGCGAGGTGGTTGGCTATCTCGGACCGAACGGTTCGGGCAAGACCACCACGATTCGCATGCTGCTGGGTTTGCTCGAACCCACCGAAGGCAAGGCGACGGTGCTCGGCTATGATGCGTTTCGTGAGAGCGAACAGGTGCGGGCGCGGGCTGGATACATGTCCCAGAAGTTCGCAATTTATGACGACCTGACCGTTCTAGAGAACCTGACGTTTTATGGCGGCGTGTATGGGATTAACGATAGGGACCGCATCGACTCGACCCTCGGCTTGGTCGGCCTGACCGGGCAAAGATCAACGCTGACGCGTTCCCTGTCCGCGGGCTGGCGGCAGAGGCTTTCATTAGGGATCGCCCTGGTCCACGAGCCCAAACTGCTTTTCCTGGACGAACCCACCAGCGGTGTAGATCCCGCCGCCCGCCGCGTGTTCTGGGACTTGATCTACGGGCTGGCCTCCACCGGCGTGACGATCCTCGTCACCACCCATTACATGGACGAAGCAGAATACTGCGAACGTGTGGGCATCATGCGGGATGGGAAATTGCTGGCCATGGACACCCCGCTGAACCTGAAGGAGAAGATCCTGCCCGGGCCAACCTGGGAGGTCTTTACAAAAGATTTGCAAACCGGCCTGGAGGCGCTTTCCAAGGCGAAGGGTATATTTCGAGTCGGCCTGGCAGGCGACCACTTACGCGTGGTCTCGGAAAGGGATATGACCGAAAAGAAACTTCGCGCCGAATTGGATCAGGCAGGCGCAGAAGTGGAAGCGATAGCCCGGGGCGAGCCTACACTGGAGGATGTCTTTTTAACACTGGCCCGATAGAATGGTTTTTTTGGAGGCTGACACCTGCACTTGCGTCAGGTGCAAGTGTGAACGCAGAAAACGCTGATTAATACAATTTACTTTTTATGTCTGCGGCCCTCGAAATAATTCGCACCGGCCGCGTACAGCAGGAACAGCCCGATCATGATAAAGAACACCGCCTGCAATCCGAGGAAGGTATATTGATACCCGCCAAAGGCTGTAAAAAGTATGCCGACAAGGCTGTAAAAAATGGCGCTGCGCATGTAGGTTGAGCCCACGCGCTTGGATTGAAATATATTGCGCGCCGTCAATTGCTCAACAGCCCGCACTTCGTCCTCGTGACGATTTTTGCAAGCCAGCACATCTTCGATCAGAACGGCACAATCATTGCACAATCCACGCTGACAATGTTTGCAAAGGCCAATGGCTGGTTTGCTGGGATGATAATAGCAGTTCATGCTTCTCCTTGTTGTTGGGCCAGACAGTTTTTCAGCTATATCTTTTTAACGGGATGCCGCAATACAGTCTTCAATTTGGCCGGATTGGC
>CAYUUJ010000055.1:0-8723 GCA_964447845.1 uncultured Anaerolineaceae bacterium | reverse complement strand
TGTATTGTATGGTCTCTAGGCGGGCCAGCGCACGCACCTCGCTAATGTAGGTGACCGGGTCCGGTATGATCGTGGGGGTGGGGTTGACCAACTGCGAAACTTGAGTCTGCAAAGCCTGGTTGGCCTGTTCCACCTGTTGGAACGGCGCGGTCACCTGCGAGGTGGTATCCCGGATGGTCTGCACGATGAAGTACACCCCGGCAGCCAGTACGATCAGGATCAGGACCGAGAAAAGCGTATTTGAGTTTTTCATGCTAACCTTTCAGTACGATAACGAAATTTTGTATCCAGCCCAAAATAATATCCGGATTTTTCAAGATATGGCATAATAAAGTCTATATATAATATATAACGAGAATTATACAGGGTGGTTACAATGATCTCACAACAGATGAAAAAATTCTTATCTATCTTGTTGCTTTTACTCAGCGCCTGCAATTCCACAGGCGGGCAGGAGGCGACCTCCACGGCCGATCCGGGGCCGGCGCCGGGCGAGTCTGCTCTGCCGCCTCAGCCCACGGCCGAAATTGGTAGCGAGGGAAATCCGCTCATCCTGGCCCTGGCGCCCGCGCCACATCCTTCGCCGGATATGATCGAAGCCGGTGAGTTCCTGGCCGGCCGCCTGGAAGAACTGACCGGCTATCAAGTGGTCACCGTGGCACCCGGCTCTGAAACCGACATTGTGAGCGCGTTCGGACTCGACAATGCGCATATTGCAGTTCTTTCGCCGTTCGGTTATTTGCTGAGCTATAAAAATGGGGACGCTGTCACCGCGCTGGCGAGTGTGCGCGCCGGGCAGGTGGTTTACGGCGCGCAGTTCATCGCCCGCGGAGATTCCGGCTTTGAATCCTACTTTGATCTCACGCGGGGCGAGAATACAGGCGAGTTTACGCAGGCTCTGAAGCAATTCGCCGATAAGAAGCCCTGCTGGAGCGATACACTTTCCGCTTCCGGGTATGTGGTCCCGCTCGGGTTTTTGAACCAGGCCGGGGTCCAGGTGCGACCGCCCGCCTTCCTGGAGGGACATGCGCCGGTCGTACGTGCGGTGTATGGCAAGGGCATTTGTGATTTCGGCGCCACGTATATCGACGCGCGCGAACTGCCCGCGCTGGAAGACGATTATCCGGATGTCATGCAAAGAGTGGAAGTCATCTGGCGCATCCCGGCCATCATTCCATATGAGCAGGTGGTGATGGCGTCTGACCTGCATCCCGATATGCGCCGCGCCTTGTTACGCGCATTCATCGACTTAATGAACACGCCGGAAGGTGTGGCCGCCCTCCAAACTGTGTATGGCCTCGAGTCCCTGCAGCCGGCTGAAGATAACCAGTATCAAGAGTTCGCGGGATATGTGGATAGCGCCGGCATCGATCTTCACACGCTCTTAAAGTGATGTTCGGTTTTTGCCGCCAAATCTTTAAGGGGAGCGCAACTTGCCGGGGAACATGAATTGGGTTATTATCAAAAACGCAAGTTTATTGACCGACCCCCTTCTATCCACCCACATACTTTCAAAAGGAGAAGAATATGACCCGACGTAATTTCTTCCCATCCCTGGCACTGCTGACCGTCCTTTCGCTGGTGCTGGCTGCCTGCGCGCCTGCCACTGCGGCGCCCACCGAAGCCCCGTCTACCATGGCTCCCACCGAAGCTCCCACGGAGGCCCCGGTATCGGATATTGGCACGCCCGAACACCCGATCAAGGTATTGTTCGTGCCTTCGGTGGATGCGAACATTATCGTCACTGGTGGCGAGGTAATGGCGCAAGCCTTGAACGAAGCCACCGGTCTGACCTTTGAGGTGACCGTGCCGACCTCATACGCCGCCACGATCGAAGAGATGTGCGCCTCCCCGACAGACACGATGGCCTTTATCCCCGGCCTCGGATACGCCCTCGCCAGCCAGTTGTGCGGTGTGGATGTGGCCTTTAAGGCTGTCCGCTTTGGCTTCCCAGTCTACTGGGCTGAGTTCCTGGTGGCGCGCGACAGCGACATCCAGACCCTGGAAGATCTCGAAGGCAAGACCTGGGGCTATGGTGATCCCGGCTCCACTTCGGGTTATATGGTGCCGC
This sequence comes from uncultured Anaerolineaceae bacterium, assembly GCA_964447845.1. Taxonomy (GTDB): domain Bacteria; phylum Chloroflexota; class Anaerolineae; order Anaerolineales; family Villigracilaceae; genus DASXQN01. Next base: position 6,652 of record CAYUUJ010000055.1, on the reverse strand, counting down.
TGGTGATGCTGCAGGAAGCCGGCGTCACGCCCGGTGAGGAAGTGCAGACCGGCGGCCACAACCAGTCTGTGCTGGCTGTCTATAACGGCGAGGTGGACTTCGCCACCACATTCTACAGCGTGCCGAACGATCCCGACGGCAAACCGGCCTGGTCCTACGAAGAGTTTTTGGCCGGCACTATAACCGAGGATCAATACGAACTTCCCGCGGACGTGATCGAGAATTGCGCGCCCAACGAAGATGGCAGCCGTCTTTTGTGCGATGGCTGGCGCGTGTTGGACGCGCGGGCGAATGTCCGTGTAGACGCACCGGATGTCGTGCAGAAGCTGCGCATCCTGGCTGTCTCTCCCCCGATCCCCAACGACACCCTGTCGTTCAGCCCGGACTTCCCGGCTGACCTGCGCGCCCAGATTGAAGAAGCCCTGGTGGCCTTCTCGCAGACCGAAGCCTGGGGCCAGTCCATCGGCTCCACCGATTTCTACGGCTGGACCGGTCTCACTCCGGCGACCGACGCGGAATATGACTTCATCCGTGCCATGGTCGAGGCTACCGGATACGAAGCGCCCGGCGAATAGTTTCCTCCGGTAAAAGTTTGGGGCAGGAATTTTTTTCCTGCCCCAAATTGCTATTATTCAAGGTTATTCGGAGATTGTCCGTAAACCATGAGATTATTACCACAAAGACACGAAGGCACGAAGACACGAAGACACCAATAGATTTTCTTAGTGTCTTTGTGCCTGGGTGCCTTCGTGGTGAGTTTACAATTCAGATCCAATTTATTACCCCACATTCAGAAACACGAGCCGGAAACATCCATGCTGCAAATTAAGAACCTGACGAAAGTCTACGATGGCGGTGTGCTTGCGCTGGATGGCGTGAGCTTCGAAGTGCCCAAGGGCCAGTTCCTGGCCGTCATCGGATTGAGCGGATCGGGCAAATCCACGCTGCTGCGCTGCATCAATCGCTTGATCGAGCCCACCAGCGGACAGGTGCTCTGGAACGGAGAGGACGTTACGGCGGCTTCGCCGGAGGAAATGCGCCGCATCCGACGCAGGATCGGGATGGTGTTCCAACATTTCAATCTCGTGCATCGCTCGAAGGTGATGACCAATGTGCTGGCCGGCCGACTCGGCTACATCAACCCGGCCTGGAGCCTGCTTAATCGTTTTCCAAAAGAAGACATCCAAAAAGCCGTACGACAATTGGAGCGCGTGGGGATCGCGGACAAGGCCGATCAGCGCGCCGACGCGCTCAGCGGGGGACAGCAGCAACGCGTGGGCATCGCCCGGGCACTCATGCAGGACCCCATCATGATCCTGGCCGATGAACCCGTCGCCAGCCTGGACCCCGTGCTGGCACACAGCATCATGAAGCATCTGGAAGAGATCAACAAGAACGACGGCGTCACCGTATTATGCAGCCTGCATTTTCTGGATCTGGTCCATCGCTACGCGGACCGCGTGATCGCTCTTAATCAGGGGAAGCTGGTATTTGAAGGACTGCCCAAAGAGATCGACGACGAAAAATTCAAGGAAATTTACGGCCGCGAGGCCGAGCGCGTGGGATAGAAAATCGGAATGAAAAAGAAAGCCTCCCCGTGGAAATCGATCCAGGTCGGCCTGGCCGTGCTGCTGGTCATGTTTGTCTATGCCTACGGCTTCGAGGTCACCCAGGTGGATCTGCGGGAGCTGCGCAGCGAGCGGCGGCAGGAAAGTTTGACGCGCGTGATACGCGCCCTGGCCCGGCCGGAAATTTTTGAATACGACCGCGCAGAGGTGGTGGTTAATGCGCCGGTGTATGTTCCCTGTCCTCCCGGCGGCGCGCCTCAGATCTCAGAGTCACAGACGGACGCGTCTGCGGCTTTTGTGGTGGTGACACCTGCATGCGGCGAACCCGGTGATACTCTGCAGGTGGAAGGCTTTAACTTCGCGCCGAATTCGACCGGGCCATTGCGCTTCGTGCCGGGCAGCGATCCTTCCAATACCGTCTCGCTCGGACGTGAGGTGGCTGAGACGGATGAGAACGGTCATTTTATGGCGTCATTTGAGTTGCCCAACAGACTGAGCGAGGATGTTCAGTACATCCGCGTCACGCTCAGGACGAATGTGGGCGCGCCGCGTGTCAGCCGGACCGCGCACGAAACCTGGGACAAGATCATCGAGACCGTATTCCTGGCTCTGCTGGCCACCACGATCGGCACGCTGCTTGCCATCCCGCTCAGCTTTATCGCCGCTCGTAACCTGATGAAGTCGGTCAGAGGTCCTCTGGCGAGCCTGGCTCTCTCGGTATTAGGTTGGGTGATCGGGTTCGGCCTGGGTTTGTCACTGATGCGTTGGGTCAGTGAACTCAGCTTGCAAAATTCCACCAGCCTGTCGTTGAATGTCGCGGGTGTGCTTATCTCCCCGCTCGTCATCTGGGCCGCGTTGCGCTGGGCCGTACCGCAGGTGGAGATCACCCCTCCCGGCGCCGGATTGCGGGCTGCGCGCCTGGCCGTCGTGTTGATGGCTGTGTTGATCGGCTTTTATGGACTGTATCAATTCGCCAGCCTGGCGGGCGTTCTGGGGACGCAGCTCGCGGCGCGGCTCGGACCGTTGTCGTTCCTGGGAGCGTTCCTATTTCAATTGAGCGATATCACGCTTACGATCACACCCGTATTGGGAGCCCTGGCGATCGGCAGTGCACTGGGCAGCGTTTTGGGCCGCCTGGGCCAGCGGGCGGCAGAGAAATTACCGGCCGCCACAGTTAAAGTCCTGAACATGTTGCTGGCTGCGCTGGCGGGAGCGACGATCATGATATTGCTGGGTGCGCTGATCGAATGGTTGTACGAGATCGGCCGTCCGTTGTACACGTTGTGGATGCCGGGCGCGCTCGGCGCATTGTTGGGTCTATCCCTGGCGCTCTTCACGAAAGCCAAAGACACCTTGCCCGTGGGGATCGTGGTGTACTACGTCACGCGTACGATCCTCAACGCGCTGCGTTCCGTGGAAGCGCTCATCATGGCGATCGTCTTCGTGATCGCGGTTGGCATCGGTCCGTTCGCCGGAATGCTGGCCCTGGGCTTGCACACGATCGTCAGCCTGGCGAAGCTGTATTCGGAACAGGTGGAGAGCATCCTGCCCGGGCCGTTGGAAGCCGTCCAGGCGACGGGCGCAGACCGCCTGCAGACGATCATCTACGCGGTGGTGCCCCAGATCATTCCGCCTTATATTTCATACACCATGTATCGCTGGGATATCAACGTGCGCATGTCCACCATCATCGGTTTTGTGGGCGGCGGCGGCATCGGCTTTCTGCTCCAGCAGAACATCAACCTGTTGAACTACCGAGCGGCCAGCACGCAGATGCTCGCCATTGCGATCGTGGTCGCCAGCATGGACTATATCTCCTCGGTGCTGCGCGAAAAGTATGTCTAATAGACCTCCGGGTTCTTCACTTAAGCGCAGACTAAACATTCGTCTGCGCTTTATTTTTTGCGGGTAAAATTCGCTGCTACAAGGTGCAGCGGCGAGAGTCTAAGGAGCTGGAGATTAAGAGAAGAAGCAGCATGTGGAAAATAATTTTCAAATGGACGAAACGCCTCATCCTGACCTTTGGCCTGCTCGGCCTCTTCGGGCTTTTGATTCCCCGACTCGTGACCGCGCTTTACGCGGCGACCCGCATCTATACTCCCGAGGCCGTGCCCGCCGGACGCGTGGCGATCGTCTTTGGGGCGGGCTTGCGCCGCGACGGGACGGCCACCGCCATCCTGCGGGACCGGGTCATGACCGCCGCGCAGCTTTACTTCGATGGCAAGGTGGAGATACTGCTGATGAGCGGCGACAACTCGACCGAGGAATACAACGAGCCGGTGGCGATGCAGGAATACGCGCTCGGGCTGGGTGTTCCGCGCGAGGTCATCGTGCTGGACTATGCCGGCCGGCGCACCTACGACACCTGTTATCGCGCCAAAGCCATCTTCGGCGTCGAGAACGCCATCCTGGTCACGCAGGACTTCCATCTGCCGCGAGCGCTATTCCTGTGTAATGCGCTGGGTCTCGAAGCGGTGGGCGTGGAATCCAACAACCTGTATTACTTGAAAAGGTCCCGGCTGATCTGGAATTTCCGGGAACTGCTGGCCACCTTCGGTGCGTTCATGGACTTGTATGTCAGCAGACCTGTGCCGGTGCTGGGTGATCCCGAGCCAATCTTTGTGGAGGAGTCTTAACCGCGAAGACGCGAAGAACGCGAAGATTTATTTTTTCTTCGCGCGCTTCGCGTCTTCGCGGTAAACCAAAGGAGAATTATGACCCGTGACGAAGCCCTTGCCCTGGTGCGTGAATATGTGAAAAACGAAGGCCTGGTGAAGCATATGCTGAGCGTGGAGGCCGCCATGCGTTTCTATGCCGCGAAATACGCCGAAGGTGCAGGTGTTCTTCCTGCCGAGGATGTGGAGGCTTGGGGCTTGCCCGGACTGCTGCACGATTTCGACTGGGAGATCCATCCCACGCTCGAGCAGCATCCGCAGGCAGGCGCGGCGATCTTACGCGAGCGCGGCGTTTCCGAAGAGGTCATCCAGGATGTTTTGAGCCACGCCGATCACACAGGCGTGCCGCGCGATACCCTCAGGCGCAAGGCGTTGTATGCCTGTGACGAGATCACGGGCTTCATCACCGCCGTGGCGTTGGTGCGCCCCTCGCGCTCGTTGATGGACCTGGAAGTCTCGTCCGTTAAAAAGAAATGGAAGGACAAAGCCTTCGCGGCCGGCGCGGACCGGGACCATATCGAACATGCCAGCGCGGAATTCGGCGTGGAGCAGTGGGAGCACGTCAACAATGTCATCCTCGCCATGCGCGGCATCGCACCCGAACTCGGCCTGCTCGGAAACATTCCATAACGCGTAGGGGCGACCCACTGGGTCGCCCTTTTTGTTTATACGGAGAGCCGGGTCGCCCTTTTTGTTATACAATCTAGAATATCATCCGGCAGAAAGCATCTTTTATCCTTCAGGAGTTCCAATATGACAACCGACACCCCCGCAGTGGAACAACCCCGCCCCTCGAAATTCGGCAGGCTTTCACTCATCTTCGGCGCGTCGATCTGGATCGCCTGGTGCGTTTATTTCGTATTATTTGCGATCCTGGTCGGGAGCAATCCGAGCGATGAAGGGATCGGATATACACTGATCTTCGTGGGCGGGACCGTGCTCGCCATTCTGACCGTCCTGCTCGGGGTCTCAAGTATCGTGTTCGGAGTGCTGGCCCTCCGCAAAAAAGATCCGAAACGCGGCGCGGCGATCGCCGGCCTGGCTTTGAGTCTGATCTGCCTGGCGCCTTACTGTCTGTTCGGCGTGTTCATCCTGATCGGCGGACTGCAGAACTTCGACCCGCAGGATTGGTTTCACCAACTGCTCCCCTCTTAATCACCAATCAAAAATCGTAAATCACAAATCCCAAAGGTGCTGGTGTTCTTCCAGCAAAAATTCTTAATTCCCATGCCTCCTTCCGTCTTCATTAGTTATTCCCACCGCGAAGCCCCGTTCGTGGATGTGTTCCTGGATGCGCTGGAAGACAGCCGCGTTGAAGTCTGGGTGGACTATTGCAGCCTGGTGCCTGCCATGCCGTGGTGGGACCAGATCCTGGACGGTATCGAGCAGGCGGAGGTTTTCTTATTGGTCATTTCAAGCGAATCCATGGCTTCCAAGACGGTGCAGCAGGAATATCAACATGCGCTCGAACAAAAAAAGCGCATCATTTTGGTCATCTTTGAGGCTGTCCCCCTGCCGCCTGCCTTGCAGCATTGCGAGTGGATCGATTTTCGCGGTTCGTTCGCAAAGCGTCGCAATCAATTGCTGAGACAGTTGGATATTCCGCTCGAGCTGCCGCCCGCCCCGCAAAAGGGCTTCAAATCATCGTTCACGGTGTGGACGGCATTCCTGGTAGCCGCCCTGGCAGCCGTGATCTCGATCCCCGCCTGGTGGACGATCTATATTCCGATCCTGCTCGTCCCGCTTCCGTTTCAGATCCTGCGGCGCGACTTTCATTATTACCGCGTCCGGTTTGCAGTGCTCACTCTGCCGGTCGTTCTGCTGTTGAGCTACGTCTTCTTCCTCAGTTATCCGGTCATCCAGCCGTACAGCTGGATTTGTTTACTGGCTGGTCTGGTTGTATCGCCGGTGTTACTTATGTTGATTTCGACCAAAGGGATGCGCTTGTGGGGGAAGCCGATGGCTTCAGCGCCAGGATTTGCCAATCCGTTCCAGCCCAAGGTCAAGCAGCCTGAGATCGTGCCTTTTTACATCGAGCATGCAACGGAGGATAAAAAATACGCGGATGCGATCGCCAAAGGATTGAGAAAGCACGGCCACCCGCAGGTGATGAGCGCCGAGGAAGCGCAGGCGGACTTTGTGCTCATCTCGCACTATAAAAGCTCCACCCTGATCAACGCCGAAAAGCGGGTGGTCTACCCGGTTATGATCCAGGATACGCAGGTCACGGATGCCATGATCCGGCGCATCCAATGGATCGATTTCCGGCGCGGCATACGGAATCTGGACAGTTTCGGGAAACTCCTGCCCGAGCCGGCCAGATTGCTCAAAGCGCTGGGTGTGGCGCCGCTCAGCCAGCAGAACCTCTACCCGCGCATCATTCAAATATTGGATTATTACCTGGTCCTG
>CAYUUJ010000054.1:0-8732 GCA_964447845.1 uncultured Anaerolineaceae bacterium | reverse complement strand
ATCAATTCCGTTGGGCCTGCATTTATCAAAACGCCTCTCCTCAACGCTTTGGATGAACCCACGCAGGCATATCTCAGTGGCTTGCATGCAGTCGGACGCATGGGCAATTCACAGGAGGTGGCTGACCTGGTCGCCTTTCTGTGCTCAGAGCAGGCTTCCTTTATGACCGGTGGTTATTATCTTGTAGACGGCGGATATACTGCTCAATAGCATTCTGATCTGGAAATTGTCACCCCTATCCAAACCCCTCATGTGCCATGGCAATGCTTTGGCACATGAGGGACATTTCGCTCATTCGCCATACTCGTAACCGCTTGCCCAATCCAGGCATGTTATCTATAATTCCTTGAATGAGTTCACAACAAGCCAATGATATAGGCGGGGTTTCCTACCTCACCACCATCATCGACTCGGTCCCGACGGCAGTGGTGGTGGTGGATAAAGCGGGGAAGATCGTGCTTGTCAACACACAGACCGAACGGCTGTTTGGATACGCCCGCGATGAATTGCTCGGTGCCATGATCGACATTCTGGTGCCAGAGCGGTTCCGGGACAGTCATCCGGTCCATCGTGAAGGATTCGTCCACAATCCGAAGGCGCGGCCCATGGGGGCCGGCCGGGACCTGTACGCGTTGCGCAAAGATGGCAGTCAGTTTCCCGTCGAGATCGGCTTGAATCCGATCAACACGGAGGATGGCTTATTCGTCGTCAGCGCGATCGTGGATATCACCGAGCGAAAACGGCATACGCTGGAGCTGCAGGAAGTGGTGACAGCGGAACGCAACCGCCTGGCCCGCGACCTGCATGACGCCGTCACACAAACCCTTTTCTCCACCAGCCTGATCGCGGAGATCCTGCCGGAGCTTTGGGAGGTGGATGCGGATGAGGCGAAGAAGTCCACTGAAGAATTACGCCAGTTGACGCGCGGCGCGCTGGCAGAGATGCGCACCCTGCTGCTCGAACTCCGCCCCGCCACGCTGATGCAGGTCCGATTGAGTGAGCTGATCAAGCAATTGTGCGAAGCTTTTGTCGGGCGTTCCCGCCTGCCGATCGTGCTGAACATCGAAGGGGATCGTGAACTTCCCCCGGAAGTACAGGTAGCCTTCTATCGAGTCGCGCAGGAAAGCCTGAACAATGTTTTCAAATACGCCCGGGCCACACAGGTGGACGTCCGGCTTGAGCTCTCGCAGGATTCAGTGCACTTTGAGACAAACGACAACGGGATCGGATTTGACATCTCCACCAGCAAGCCCACAACCCTGGGAATACGCATCATGCGTGAGCGCGCCGAATCGATCGGCGCCGATCTTCGGATCACCAGCACTCCGGGATCAGGCACGCGTGTTGGAATGACCTGGCAACAGGCCTCCTACAAGGAGCAAGAATGACAATAAACATCCTTCTCGTTGATGACCATGCCGTTGTGCGAAGCGGTCTATCCAAATTTCTGATGGTCAACAAGGACTTGAAACTGGTGGGCGAAGCGGCCGACGGAGCCGAAGCGGTCCAGATGGTTTCTCTCCACAAGCCGGACGTTGTGCTCATGGACCTGATGATGCCTGGCATGGATGGCGTCACAGCCACGCGCGAGATCCATCAAAAGCATCCGAATGTAAAGGTCATTGTGCTTACAAGTTTCCATGATCAGAACATGGTCCAGGGAGCATTACAGGCAGGCGCCATTGGGTACCTGCAAAAGAACGTTACGGCCAAGGAATTGGGAAACGCGATCCGGTCAGCATTTGAGGGAAAAATGACCCTGTCCGCTGAAGCCACACAAGTGCTTGCCCATTCTGTGGCGCAACCACAGATCCATGGCGGGCAATTGACGGAACGCGAACGCGATGTCCTAAAATCCATGGTGGGCGGGCTCAACAACCGCGAGATCGCAGATGTACTGGTTATCAGCCTGGGTACTGTGAAGTTCCACGTCTCGAACATCTTTCAGAAGCTCGGTGTAGATAATCGTGTGGAGGCTGTAAAAATGGCGATCGAACAAAAATTGGTATGAAAAACCGGGAGCGCTTGAGGCTCACTATCCTTCCGGCTAGGTAAATACTCCTCCAGAGTCAGATGCCCAAGTGCCTCACCTGTCGTAGACTACAGGTGAGGCACTTGTGATTCGCATACTTATCGCAGATCCCGATTCCGCAACCCGTAAAGCGCTCGGCTCTTTGCTTCAACGCATGTTGGAATCAAATGAAATTATCGAGGTGGGGAACATTGAGACTCTCATCCGTCAATTGGCAGGGATGCAACCCGACCTGCTCCTGTTGGACTGGAGACTGCACGGGACGCCCGCTCCTGAGACCTGCAAACTGGTTCAAAAAGCGTATCCATTATTAAAGATCATCCTGCTGAGCGTGGATGCGAATGACGCATCTGACGCACATGAGGCAGGTGCGATTTTTATTCACAAGGGCGCATCGCCGGATCAACTGATCGCCATTTTGAAACCATTACTATCCCAGGCTTCAACAAGTCTGGAACCTTGAACAAATCCAACTACAATGGATCGAAAAAGTTTGTAGAAGGCATTTTCGTTGCGATTTTCTCCGCCATCTTAATGTGTCAAATAAAACAAAGGCCAGTCTCTACGCAGAGGACGTCTAAAATTTGCTTCTCCCGACGATGGCTTGCGGATCAGACATAAACTTATTTTGAATTTTTCATTTAATCACAATTGTGGTCACCTCCAGAATTCCGGAAGAAAGATCCGAAACAGCACATCTGCGATCAGCCCAAGCACGAAAAATTTGCCAAATGAGCGGTTGTACAGGAAGGCCAGCGGCGCAAAGTACAGCGGCCAGCCGCCTTGTCCTTCCGGGAAATTGAGAGGCCGTGTCTCAGGTTTTGGATTGCGGAAGGCCGGCAAAACCTGTCGCAGGCGCGGGATCGCCATCAGGACGATCAAAATCAACGGTGTGAAATATTTAATGATTACCAGATAGCTCAGCAGGAAATACGGCAGGATCAGCATGACAACAACAATAAAACGGGAAATCCTCCCGCCGATCAACACAGGCAGGGTATGGATATTTTTCTGCCTGTCTGTCTGGATCTTGTCAATATGTTTTCCAAATATGACTGTCGTCACAGCCAGGGCATAAACGCTGCCCCCCAAGACCACATTCCAGTCCCAGTGGTGTGTAAGGACGTAATATCCGCCGCCGATCATCAACGGCCCCCACACGATCAAGACTGCCAACTCGCCGAGAGCGATGTACTTCAGCGGCCATGTTTAGAATAACAGGAAGAAGGCGCCCAGGCCAAGCAAGGTCCAAGTGACCAGGTCAAAATTGTTGAACCAGATCAGGTATAGGCCGGCGGCAGTCCCGAGCAGCCCCGTGACGAAAAAGTAGGCGAAATGTTGACGCTTCGTCATCAATCCATGAGTCAGCGGCTGCGGTCCGTACATGGTTCTGAAGTAATTGCCTTCATCCACGCCGCGCATGAAATCAACATGATCATTCAGGAGGTTGTTACTGGCATGAGCCATGATCAAGCCAAAGGTGAGTGCCAGCCATGGAATCAGGTGAAATGCGCTGTCTCGTACGGCAAAGAGTCCTGCCAACACTGTTGAAATGAAAGTCATCACCAGGACGGCTGCCCGCGTCGAGATGAGCCACTTTGAGATTAAATCCAGACCATCCCATTCCTCGCGTGAAACGCTGGGGATCACTTTTAACGCTTTTTTCCACATTACGAAATTCACCTGAAATCTCCTTTTCATCAGGCTTTTCCATGGAAATACCTGGTCTCTAACCGATGACCTTACCAGACAATATTTTTCAACTTACCAAGCATATCTTAAGTCACTAGTATGGACAAGCAGGGACAAAATTTCCCCTGCCGGTTGGGCAGCCCAGTGAAAGTGATAATTTTTGATACGAATATCGCGAATACTCTTAGGGGCAGTCGTGATCTTACCAAACAGTCATCGAATCCAAAAGTGGGATCGCGGTCTCGGCCGCGATCCCACTCTCTCGAGTCTGCTCGGCTGTTATAGTTGAGACTTAGCCGCCAGCTAACAGATGCCAGACGGGCGGAAATGTGCCAAACAAACCAACCGCCAGCAGAACGAAGGAGATCGTGGAGATGCGGGCAAAGTCAGTTTCCTTGCCCTTCCAGGCATAGTGAAGGATGGCCCAGGCCACGAAGAAAGTGATGATCGCAACGCCCGATTTGCCGGAGAGAGGGCCGGCTGGACCATACCAGACCAGCGAGGTCTTGAAGGGACTGTCACCAATGAGCTCGACGGCAAGGGTTATCAGGCCGAGTGTTGCAGCACCGATGCCGCCTGCCAGTAAAGCCGCTGAAACTGGACCATTGGGTTTATCTTTAGTTGTTGCCATATTAGACTCCTTTTGCGATTGCAAATCACTGATTAACGCACCGGGGCATATTTGGTAAGAAAGGCGCCGAGCATGCCGGCAACCGCCGCGGACGCAAAGGCCACGATGAAGAAGATCATCACCACGCGGCGCTCACCGACTTTCTTTGCCAGCAGCGGGCCATAGTAACTGACAACGAAGGCCACGACGGTCGCGGCGATTGGGGCCAGGAAGGCAATATGCTCCTTCCATTCCATGCCAAACTCATGCCACACTGCAGTGCTTTCATTCGAAAGCAGCAGATACCTGGGAAAGGCAGTGAGATCAGTTGTGCCCTCCGGGGGCTTGGCGCGGTACAAGGGGTAGACGATTAATGAGCCAGTGATCACGGCTCCCCATACAGACAAGGCCAATCCCCACAGATAAACCTTGATCAACTTCACCGTTTTGTTGAGGCCTTCGGTCGTCAACCATTCGGCGCGCATGCTGAAGACTGCATACAGCGCTCCGCTGAATCCCAGCAGGAAGATGAAGCCGAATACAAGGCCGTGAACCACTGTCCAGAGTTCATTTCCAGTCATTTCCATGGTCATTCTCCTTTTTTGATAGAAATTGTCGGTACGATTTCCAATCGGTCAAGGTGCGTCTAGCAGGCGATTGGGTAGCTCGCGTACACTTTCGTTCGTCCCCGGCTGTTGAAGGCGATCATATTAAACCGTTTCGCTGCATCGCCATCGACTTCCATACCTGGCGAGCCTGAGGGAATTCCTGCGACAGCCAGCCCGGTAATTGTCGAGTCGCTCCTTCAACAAACGAATGATTTCCTCCGACAGAACAAGCACTTAACAAGGCGCTGCCGGAGACGCTAAGGCGATGAGTCAAAGCATCCTACCTCCTTTTTGGAATCGTTCAGCAACGGCTTTCAGCGATACACTCCAATTTGCATGCTTCCTCCTTTTTCTTTCTAACTTCTTCGGTGCCGGAATGATGGCAGGAAGGTTCGATTAAGCACATCCACTCGATCTCGCGTGAGGGCTTTCCTGTTTTCAACGCTTGTGTATGACGACTTTTTGATATAGATCTCCGAAAAAGGTCTCTTTTGCAGCTATGGCCGTCAACGAGTTTTTGGGCAGCCAGTCTTCAATATTCTGATTCCACAGATCCAGCGCAAATGGCTCCAAGAGTTTTAGCACCGGCTGGAATAGATAACGCAAAGGGTGCAGGACCGACGGCTTGTGATAATCCATGATCACCAGTTTGCCGCCCGGCTTGAGAACGCGGAGCGCTTCGCGCAGAGTCTTCTCTCTGCCCGGCGCCGGCATTTCATGCAAAAGAAAGAACAACACTGCCAAATCGTAGCTTGCGTCTGCAAACCTAAGCATTGTTGAGTCCCTCTGTATGATTCGGACAGACGACCCAGCGGGGAAACTTGCGACTGACGTTTTCCAGTTGGATCGGGAGCACATATATGATGTCCAGTGAGCCACGTACCGAAAGACGTTCAGCCAGTTTCACCGAAAAGTCACCGTAAACACAGGCGATTTGCAATACCCTTCCGCGAATGGTGCGTCCGAGTTCATCCAGCGTCGTATCGCGTAACTTTCCAAAGTTGCCCCATAAAATAAGGGTGACCAACCATTGCCGCTCGAAGAACGCCACGGCATTCGGATGAACATAGGCCCACCAGTAGATTTTTTAAGATAGGCGGGAATGCTGACACGAAATGGAGTATGGATGTCGTCTCTTGCCAGGGGTTTGGTTAGGGCGCCCATTTTCTTTGCCTCGTATAGGAATACATTCCGCTCTTGAAACTATTTTGAAATGGTGAACGCTTTGACCAGCCAGACGATACCCAATCCGATCAAGACCAGCAAGGCGATCGAGATCAGCCACATGAAGAGCATGCCAAAACCCATCATGCCATTGCCTCCGTACATCATGGGCATGTGCCAGCCATACGCGAAATCCATCATCCCATACCGGTTATGAGGGAGGAACGATCGCCAGGCGAATGGCAGGAGGAGCAAACCTGCAAAAGTCAACGAAATTCCATGGATCCATTTCAGTGAGTTTTTCATGAAATTTCTCCAATTTCAATAAAATCCTACGTCAATATTATGAACGAGAAGGGACAAAATCTCCCCTGCCGGTAGGACAGTATTCAACTGGCCAGGTGGACAGTTAATAACTTCTCCAATGACAGAGGGGGTTTTCGCGGTGCCATGCTATTATCGGATCGAACGACAAATATAGGGGAAACCCTGAGCGGTAATGCAACCGGCTCCAAATGGGAGATGTGATTTGGACAAAATGATGCAAGCCAATGTCTTTCACGGGGTAAATGACATCCGGATCGATGAGGTCAAACACACATGAGGAGAAATAAATGTCAACCAAAAAAATATTTACAACCGAGCAGGCCCTCAAAATTGGCGACGAGCTGCATATTAACTGGAGTCGGTTCGACGTGGAACAATTCCGCATGGGCCTGGATGTCGAGTTGGAGCACGGTCTGCACGATCCGTCAACAAACGTGACCAACAACGATCCCCTCTTAACCGGCAAGATCGCGCTTGCTCATCTCAATGAGTTTGCTGATTATTACACCCGCCTTAATAAAATGGAACGGGAAGCCGAGGAAGAACTTAATCAGAGCTAACCCACGCGTCAGGATCCGACAATCCACTCAGCATTCCGTTAAATCCAGGAAGAACAGTGAAGTGAATATAAAAAGACCTGGCGCTCGCCAGGTCTTTTTAATCGTCTCCGAAGAGCCAGTTCACCAGGCTCTTTTTCTTTCTTATCACTTCGCCTTCGCGCGGCACCGATAAGAGCACGGTTGTGATGTTATCGTGGCCGCCGCGCTGGTTGGCCTTTTCCACCAGGCTCTCGGTGGCAGCTTTCAAGTTCGACTTGGAACGCAGGGTCTCGAGGATCTCATCGTCCCATATCAAGTCGGTCAGACCGTCCGAACATAACAGCAATACGTCCCCGGGATCCAGCTCCAGACCCTGGTTATCCCTGGCGATCTGGTCTTCTTCTTCGTCTTCCAGAAACAGTCGGAAATCAACGTCGGGTAGTTCCACCGAGCCAAGATGGCGCCGGATCACATGCACATTCGGATGATCGTGGGCCTGCTCCGGAGTGATGATGCCTTTTTCGATGGCTTCCTGGATCCAAGTATGGTCCCTGGTCAGGCGGCGGATGTGGCCGCCGCGGATCAGATAGATACGCGAATCACCGACATAGGCGATGTACAGTTTTCGTTCGAAGATCCAGACGCAGGCGCAGGTGGCCCCCATGCCTTCCTGTTCCGTTTTGCTGGCCGAATGAGCGGCTATGGCCTGGCTGGCGTCGTGGATGGAGTCTTCGAGAATTTTGAGCGGCTTGCGGCCGTTGCTGCCCGCCACTCCCTGGCTGATGTAATTAACCGCCAACTCGGCCGCCACTTCGCCGGCGCGATGGCCGCCGATCCCATCCGCTACCACCGCGAAGACAACCGGGCGCGGGTCTTCCGCGCTTAAGTTGAACGAGGAGACCGCATAACGGTCCTCATTATTTTTGCCGGTCATTCCAGAATGACTCAGCGCCGCTATATGAAGATGGGCTAGGGAGGAACGGATCATTCCAAAGGCTTCTCGGGCACCACCTTTGGTTCACTGGCTGTGACAGGTGTGCGCATTTGGAAGCGATATGTTAATTGGCCGAAGTGTACCACATCCCCATGTTGAAGCCGGTGACCCTCGCGCGGCACCGGTTCGTAATTTACCCATGTGCCCGCCACCGAATCCGAATCCGAGAGCACAAATCCGTCATCATCCGTGAACTTGAGGCGGGCATGCAGCCCGGAGACGGACGGGTCGGTGAATATCAGCGTGGCCTGCACCGGGTCCGTGCCGAAGGTGATCTCTTTTTCGACCAGCGGCAGCGACTCGGCTTCGGCCGGTTGACCGTCCGCGTCAAGGCGGATAAATGTCGCGGGCGCATCTGCCGCTGCAGGCGGCGCGGGTACCGCCTTCTTCTTGCGCGTCGACGTGCGCCGGGTGGTCTTCATCGGTTTGGAGGGCGCGGTCTCCTCCAGCGGAATGGCGATCGGCTGGGTGAGCGGGTCCGCGTTGACGCGGCGCTGCTCCTGCCTGGCACGCAGGGACGGCAGACGTAAGCGGCCGGTGAAAAGCACGAACAGCAAAGCCAGGCCGGCCAGCGAGACCGCGCCGATCGTGATGGGCTGGCGATATTTGGAGAGGAAGGCACCCGGGCCGCGCGGCGGCTGGATCACCGTCAGTGTGACCAGGATGTCCGTGCTGGTTTTGCTCAAGCCGAGCGAGTCCACCGCTTCAACGATCAAGTGATGCCCGCCGCTGGCGGTATAGGCGGTCAGGTCCCAGGTGAAGACGT
>CAYUUJ010000053.1:0-8752 GCA_964447845.1 uncultured Anaerolineaceae bacterium | reverse complement strand
TCCTGCTCACGATCGGCCTGTTTTACGCAGTCTATTTCTGGAATGAGTTCTTCACTCCCATTCTGTATTTGAACGATAGCGATCTTATGCCGCTGCCGGTCCTGCTGCGTAATATCCTGATTTCCGCCAGCTTTAACGAATACGTCGAATACAACGCCTTTAGTTCATCCTCCCAGGAAGCGCTGAAATCGGCAGGCGTGCTCATCGCGATGCTGCCTATGCTTTTGGTGTATCCGTGGATCCAGCGCTATTTCACCAAAGGCACGCTGGTGGGTGGCGTGAAAGGATGACCCCCGCCTAGAGACGGGCCTTTCTTATACAAGGAGACGAGCGAAAAAATATAAAACCATTTCCCTCCAAATCATAAAATCAAAAAGGAGTAAAGAAGATGAAAAACTGGAAATATATTCTGATTGCTTTTGTGGTCGTCCTGACCCAGGTTTTGGCTGCCTGCGCGCCGCAACCCACCGAGGCTCCGGCCGCGGCCACCGAAGCGGCTGAGCCTCAGCCGACGGCGACACCCTCAGAGCCCGTGGACATCGAGCTATGGGCGCAAGCCACGGTGACCGAGGCGGGCGCGCCGCCGGATGATTGGGCGGCTTACGAGATCATCCGTGAGCAGCTCAACATTAATCTGACCTACGTCATCATCCCCACCGGTGCGGATGGTGAAGCCAAGATCAATGCCTCGGCTGCAGCCAACGACCTGCCGGACGTGTTCCAGATGGTCAGCGCGAGCAATGACAGTCGCGGCGCTTTGCTGCGCCTGACGGAACTCGGCCTGCTGGCTCCGGTCGAGGACCTGATGCCGCTCATGCCTGAGCGCGTCAGCACCCATTACAACGATCCGCTCGCCATACAACTTGTCACTTTCAATGGCCACCAGTATGGCTTGCCGGAACTGCCTCCCATCCCGAAACGCGAAGGTCTGGTGATCCGCAAGGACTGGTTGGATAAACTTGGCCTTGCAGCACCTACGACACCGGAGGAACTGCTCGCTGTGGCTACGGCCTTCACCGAACAGGACCCGGATGGCAACGGCCAGAATGATACGTACGGCATCGGTGGTTTCCTCAACGGTCCAGGTCTGGGCACCCGTTTCGAATTTATCTTCGGAGCGTACGATGTGGCTGGAGTTTGGAACTATGCAGATGCCGACAGCTTTGGATTGCAGGTTCGCAGGGAGCAATTTCCCGAGGCGCTGGCGTACTTCAACTCCTGGGTTGAAGCGGGCGTCATCGATCCCGATTGGCCCACGCTGACGCGTGACGATTTCCGCGCCCGCTGGAAACAAGGCACGTTCGGCATCATGTGGGAAGACTTCGCGGCCCTCACCAACAAGTCAAATTACGAACCGTTCGACACGAACTTCCCGGATGCGGAGTGGATCCCGCTGTCTGCTCCCGTTGGCCCGAATGGCGATTCAGCCTACGGCGTCTACACTGGCCGTGGTCAGATCTTCGGCGTCTCGCAGGCTGCAGCCGACGCAGGCAAGGGTGAGGCTATCGCCCGGTTGCTCGAATGGATGGCTACCGATGGGTATTTCCTGCTGGGCTTCGGTGAAGAAGGCGTCAACTACATCATTGATGCGGATGGCAACATTTCGACGGAGGGTCTCGATCCCGTACTAGCCTATACCGCTGCTGAACGGCAACCTTATACCCAGCTTCGCAACCAGCTGATCTTCTATAACACCGAGCAGGAGATCGTTGCCCGGTATCCCAGCTATAACACCCTCAACGGGCGCCTCATGGAGCCGATGGTCTTCCTGGAATTTTTCCAGGCGGAGTCCTGGGTGGATGGACGCGGGGTGCAAGTGATCCTGCCTCCTGCCAACGCCGCGGACTTCGACCGCTACTACAACGAAGGCCTGGTCCAGTTCGCCCTGGGACAGGTGGAACTTAACGAGGAAACCTGGGCCGAGTATCTGGCCGGGTTGGACACTTTAGGCGCCGCTGAGTACGAAGCCGCCGCCAAACAGAGCCTCATCGATGCCGGCCTTCTGAAATAGCCGGTTCGCAAGTGAAGAGGCGGGCGGCGAAGAACCGCCCGCCTCTCTCTGTAACCCGGTGGATATTCCCCGGCAATCGAAATGAATCCTGTAGACATCAAGATCGCTTACATCGGCGGTGGCAGCCGGGATTGGGCCCGCAAACTCATGGTGGACCTGGCGCTTTGCGCGGAACTGAGTGGACAAATGACATTGTATGACATAGACCAGGACTCGGCACACCTCAATGAACGGCTGGGCAACTGGCTGCAGGGGCAACCCGATGTCGTCTCGCATTGGCGCTATACAACTTGTGAAACTCTCACCGAGACGCTGCGCGGCGCGGATTTTGTCATCATCTCCATTCAACCCGGTTCGCTCGAAGTGATGGCTGAAGAAATCGCCATCGCCGAAGAATATGGATTGTTTTTTCCTGTGGGTGATACGACCGGAGCCCCCGGCCTCGTACGCGGGTTGCGCTCTGCCATGATCTATTCGGATTTCGCGGAGACGATCAGCATGGTCTGCCCCGCGGCTTGGGTGATCAATTACACCAATCCGATGACGATCTGCACGCGCACGTTGACGCGCGTTGCACCGGAGTTAAAAGTCCTTGGAGCCTGTCATGAAGTCTTTGCCACCCAGCGCATGCTGGCCGGGCTGGCTGTGCAGTATCTCGACGTTTCTCCTGCACCCGCGCGGGACGAGATCCGGGTGAATGTATTCGGCATCAATCACTTTACCTGGATCGATCAAGCCTCCTATCAGGGACATGACCTGCTCCAACTCCTGCATCAACATATCACCAGGCCCGGCACATTGCGCACATATACGCGTGAGGAAGTGGTAGGTTGGAACAACTGGTTCCTCAGCACCGACCAGGTCAAGTTCAGCCTGTTCCAACGATTTGGAATCCTGGCGGCCGCGGGAGACCGGCATCTGGTGGAGTTTTTGCCCGGGTTCATCCGCTCGCCGCAGATTTTATTCCGCTGGGGAATTATCCGGACACCGGTGGCCTGGCGTATCGAGCGCCGGCAGGCTGCTCCACAACATGCCCGCTCCTTGATGTCCGGCCGGGTCCCTTTCGAGCTCACCGCCTCCGAAGAAGCCGGGGTGGGGCAGCTCAAATCCCTGGTGGGATTGGGCGAAATGCAGACCAACGTCAATATGGAGAATCAAGGACAGGTGGCTAATCTGCCAATGCACGCCGTGGTGGAGACGAACGCATATTTCAGCCGGGACGAAGTCCGCCCGCTGGCAGCCGGCCCGTTACCGCCGGCGCTGCTTCCATGGGTAGCCCGCCACAGCGCGAACCAGGAGCTGATCATCACCGCCGCCCTCGAGCACGATAAAGAGCTCGCCTTCCAGGCAGTATACGGCGACCCAACCAATCATCTGCCGCTGGATGACTCCTGGGAGATGTTCACGCGGCTGCTCCAGGCAGGCCGGCCGTATCTCGAGGGCTGGACGATCTGATCCCGCAATCATCAGGAACCATTATTCATGTCTCAAGCGCCTTTACAGACTTCATCAACCTTGAACTCCTGGTCCGTTCGGATGGCCGACTCGACCCTCAAACGCTATACCCTGAGCGATGCCGTCTGGCATTACGAGCATGGTCTACTGGTGCACGCATTGGCCAGGGCGGGCAAAGTGACCGGCGAAGCGCGTTACACACAATTTGCCCAGAATTGGGTGGACCGGTTCGTAGCTCCGGATGGCAGCATTCGGTCTTATCGCATCGATGAGTTCAACCTGGATCAGGTCAACCCGGGCAAGCTGCTCTTTCGAGTATACAAACAAACAGGGGCGGACCAATACCGGAAAGCCATCCAGCTCATCCATCAGCAACTGGAGCAGCAACCGCGCACAACCGGCGGCGGGTTTTGGCATAAAAAGATCTATCCTCATCAGATGTGGCTGGACGGGATTTACATGGCCGGCCCATTCCTGGCTGAATTTGGTTGTTCCTTCGATCTAGCCGCGGATTACGACGATGCCGTGCATCAGATCCTGTTGATCAAACAGCATACGTATGACCCGAAATCCGGATTGCTCTATCACGCCTGGGATGAGAGCCGGCAACAACGCTGGGCCGACCCTCAGTCGGGTCACTCGCGCCATTTTTGGGGCCGCGCGGTGGGCTGGTATGTGATGGCTATTGTGGATGTGCTGGGCTATCTGCCCCCGGACCATGTCCGTCGTCCGGATCTGATCGCAATCCTGGAAGAAACTGCGCAAGCGTTGGTGCGCGTGCAGGACAGCGCATCCGGATTGTGGTATCAAGTCCTCGATATGCCGGACCGCCGCGGCAATTATTACGAAGCCTCCGCGTCGGCGATGTTCGCTTATGTTTTTGCCAAGAGCGCCCGGAAAGGCTATCTACCTGCGGAGTACTTGTCGGCGGCGCGGCGCGGCTTCTACGGCCTCCTGCAGAAACTGGTTAAGGTCGATTCGCAGGGCCTTTTGACTCTCGAGGGTACGTGCGGAGTGGCTGGCCTGGGCGGTGACCCGTACCGGGACGGTTCGTTCGATTATTACATCAGTGAAAAAACCATCCTCAACGATCCCAAAGGAGTGGGACCGTTCATCCTGGCGGCGCTGGAAATGGAAGCCGCTGAAGAAAAAAGCCAGCCGGGAGATTAGCGCATTGTCCATGCTATCGGCCCAGCCGGGAAAAGGACATCCCTGGAACGTGCGTGATCGCGGCGCCGCCGCGGACGGTCAGACTCTGGACACGCAAGTTCTGCAGGGCGCCATTGATGCTTGCGCTCAGGCAGGCGGCGGTACAGTCTTCTTGCCTGCCGGCCAATACGTCACCGGTGCACTCTTCCTGCGCAGCAACATCACCCTGCATCTGGACGCGGGCGCGGTGATCCTGGGAAGCGAGAATCCCAAGGATTATCCGATCGTGCACAGCCGCTGGGAAGGCACCCACCAGAACACTCATGCTCCCTTGATCGGCGGGCAGGGACTGCAGAACATCGCGGTGACCGGCCGCGGCACGATCGACGGGCGCGGCGCGCTTTGGTGGAAGGCGAAAAAGGAAAAGACGCTTTTCCATCCACGCCCGCGTCTGATCGGTTTTTCGGATTGCAACAATCTACTGATCGAGGGCCTCACGGCCATAAACTCACCGAGTTGGACGATCAACCCCGTCCATTGCCAGAACGTCAACATCCGCGGCATTACCATCATCAACCCCGCCGACTCACCCAACACGGATGGCATCAACCCTGATTCATGCCGGCTCGTGCGCATCTCTGATTGTTACATCAGCGTTGGAGACGATTGCATTACAATAAAATCAGGCACGCAGCACGAGGAAGATCATCACCGCGGTCCCTGCCGCGATATCACCATCACCAATTGCACGCTGGAGCGCGGCCACGGCGGTGTGGTGATAGGGAGCGAGATGAGCGGCGGCGTGAAAAACGTTGTCATTTCCAACTGCGTGTTCATTGGCACGGATCGCGGCATCCGTATCAAGACCCGGCGCGGGCGCGGCGGGACCGTGGAAGATATCCGGGTTTCGAATTTGGTCATGGATGGCGTGCTCTGTCCATTCACGATGAATCTCTATTACCATATCGGGGAGCGCGGCAATTTAATGGTTTCCGATAAAAACCCGCGCCCGGTGGATGCAGGAACGCCGCGCGTTCGAGGCATCCATTTCAGTCATATCACCGCCCGCCAGGTTCGGCAGGCAGCCGGATTTCTATACGGGCTGGCGGAAATGCCGCTGGAAGACATTACTTTCACCGACATTTCGGTTTCGTTCTCCGAGGACGCGGATCCCGATTACCCGGAAATGGCGGACGACATCCCAAGCATGTCGCAGGCTGGATTTTTCGTCCGCAACGCGCGGCGCCTGCGCTTTGAGCGCGTGGACGTGATCGGTCAGCGCGGACCCGCTTTCGACATCGCCGACTCGACTGAAGTTGAGATCAATCCTGCCTAAGAGACTGTTTCTTAAAGACCCTTTTAGGACACGGACCCTTCGGCGGAGTACGCGGAGCCTGCGGCGGAAAAATCTTTTAAAAAGCGGCCCTTTTCCGTGCTTTCCGCCGCAGGATCCGTGTACGGAAAAGAAGTTAACCAGACTTAAGAAATACTTTGAGGCGAAACATGCGCTTAGTTACGTTTCAGGCCGGCCGTCAGACCCACATTGGCGCATTGCTGAATGGGCATTCTCTGGTGGACCTCAACCGGGTCCATCCGCAGATGCCCACCGACATGGCGGCGTTTCTTGCCATCGGCAGATCCGCTATGGATCAGGCTCGCCAGGCGCTGTTCGCCGCCAAACCAGCCGATACGCTTGCATTGAGCGATGTAACTCTGCTTGCACCGGTGCCGCGTCCGGGCAAGATCCTGTGTATTGGTCACAACTACAAAGGCCATATCGGTATTGGGCGCGAAGAATTACCGGACTATCCGAATATTTTCTGCAAGACGGCCAACACCATCACCGGACACCGTCATCCGGTTGTGATCCCACGCGCCACACAGCAGGTGGATTATGAGGCCGAACTGGCTGTCGTGATCGGAAAGGGCGGGCGCTACATCACCGAAGCACAAGCCATGGACCGTGTCGCCGGATATACGGTTTTCAATGACGTCAGTGCCCGCGACTTTCAGAAGCGCACCAGCCAATGGACGCTCGGCAAGTCGTTCGATACGTTTGGCCCTTTGGGTCCGGCGCTGGTGACAACTGACGAAGTGCCGGACCCTCACGGCCTCGATCTGGAACTGACCGTCAACGGCGTTCTCAAGCAACACGCCAACACTCGCGATCTGATTTTTAGCGTGCCGTTCCTGGTCTCATATCTGAGTACGGTCATGACCCTCGAACCGGGCGATGTGATCGCCACCGGCACCCCCGCCAAACTGCCCGAAGCATCCGATCCACAGCGCTTCCTGGAGCCGGGCGATGTGGTTGAAGTCGCCATTGAGGCGCTAGGCAAGCTGGTTAATCCGGTCGTTGCAGATACAAACGTTCATTAGAAAGTGTTTGAAAAGAAAAAAGTTTCGTGACTTCGTGTCTTAGCGACCTTGTGGTAGTTTTTAAGACGCTCTCTCTTGGAAAGGAGATTCAAAAATGAAGTATCACGCCATCTTAACTGCGAATCAGGGAGCTAACACCCTGCCCCATAATCCCTGCAACTTGCTGGACTTTACCCTGCTCAAACTAAACGCTGGAGAAACCCATCGCGCCGAAAGCGGCGGACGCGAAATACTGGCAGTCCTGCTCGGCGGCAAAGCCAGCTTCGTGGTAGGCGGGCAGCGTTTTGAAAAAGTCGGGGGGCGGCCAAATGTGTTCAACGGCAAGCCTCACTCGGTCTATATTCCCGCCGGTGCGAAGTACAGCCTGCAGGCTGAAAGTCCCCTCGAGCTGGCCCTGTGCAGCGCGCCCAGCGATCTAAAAACCGAACCCTATGTGATCGCTCCGGCGCAGGTCGCCAATGGGACCTGGGGCGCAGCCAACTTCAAGCGTTACTATCACCAGATCCTGACGCTCGCTTCACAGCCTGAACTGCCTGCCCGTCGTCTGATCGCGGGCGAGACCTTCACTCCCAGCGGCAACTGGAGCACGTATCCGCCCCACAAACATCAGGTGGATGACCTGCCGCGCGAGGCGTATCATGAAGAGATGTATTATTTCAAGGTCAGCCCCGCGGATGGGTTCGGGATCTGCCATTATTACAACGAAGAGGGCGAGGAGGAAAACTTCACCGTGCGCGATAACAGCATCCACATGATGCCGCGCGGCTATCATACGGTGGTCAGCGCGCCGGGCTATACCACCTTCTACTTATGGTTCCTGGCCGGCAACCAGCGCGTCCAGGGCGCGGTGGACGATCCGTCCGTGGGCTGGGTCAACAAAACTGTGGCGATGTTGAAGGAATTAGGGCATTGAAAATCTGCACGCGGATGACGTGGAAGGACGCGGATTTTCGCGGAGAGATTTAAAGAAAAAACCGTGTTTGTTCCGTGTAGCCCGTGAAATCCGTGTACAAAGAAAGGGCCTTTATGATCCTCGACTCATTCAAACTCGACGGCAAAGTCGCGCTCGTCACGGGCGCAGCGCATGGATTGGGCCAGGGCATGGCGCTGGCGCTGGCCGAGGCCGGGGCCGATATCGCCAGCCTGGACCGCACCGGCTGTGAAGGCACGTGTGAATCCGTGCGCGCCATGGGCCGGCATTATCACGAGACCGTGCTGGACCTGCAGCAGGCAGGTGTGGATGATTTGAACGCCGTCGTCGCCCGGGTTGTGAGCGAGATGGGGCGCCTGGATATCCTGGTCAATAACGCGGGGATCATCCGTCGCAGGCCGGCTCTTGAGTTCACCGAGGCGGATTGGGACGATGTATTGCAGGTCAACCTGAAGGCGGCCTTCTTCCTTTCGCAGGCTGCGGCGCGCGTCATGGTCCCGCAAGCGCGCGGCAAGATCATCAACATTGCTTCGATGCTTTCCTTCCAGGGCGGCATCACAGTTCCCGCTTACACAGCGGCCAAGAGCGGACTGGCCGGCATCACACGCGCGCTGGCGAACGAATGGGCACAACACGGCGTCAACGTGAATGCCATTGCGCCCGGTTACATGGACACCGACAACACCGCCCCGCTGCGCGCCGACCCCAAACGATCAGAGTCCATTCTCGGCCGGATCCCCGCCGGCCGCTGGGGTACGCCCAACGATCTAAAAGGTGCAGTCGTGTTCCTGGCTTCGGCCGCCTCCGATTACATGCACGGCGCGATC
>CAYUUJ010000052.1:0-8755 GCA_964447845.1 uncultured Anaerolineaceae bacterium | reverse complement strand
GATTGCGTGTGAAGCGGTCGGAGCCGAGCAGGTGATCGAGCGCGAACTCACGCCAATCTTTCAGGGTGGCGTCGGAGAAGTCGGTGAAGGTGAGCGTCATGCCCCCGTCGGCGCGGCGCACGACGGTATAGCCGATGCCGGGTTTGGCAGTCCAGTTGAGAGGTTTGGTTTCGGTCATGGCAGGGATCTCCTGTTGGTCCTATAAAATTATACCCTGTGCGGATTGCAGATTGCAGAATGATGAATGATGATTGCGGAAAGCAGAAGACAGAAGGCGGTAAAGGGTTATGGTGGATAACGATCGATGCCGCTTTTATCTACCGTTGAAAGGATTTCGGTGATGGATTTGTGCAGGAGCGGATGAACGACGTCGGCGGCCACATCTGACAGCGGGACGAGTACGAATGCGCGCTCAAGCAAACTCGGATGCGGGATGACCAGGCCGGCCTCCTCCAGGATCAGGTCAGCATAGAAAATGATATCCATGTCGATCTGGCGCGGGCCGTATTGGAAGGTGGGCGAGCGTCCGAGCCGGACTTCGATCTGTTTGAGGTAGGCCAGCAATTCAAGAGGCGGGAGGTCGGTCTCTGCCTTGACAGCCATGTTGAGAAAGGCGGGTTGGTCCGTGTAGCCCCAGGGCGGCGTTTGATAGATATGCGACTCGGCCAGGACGCGTACTTCAGGTGGAAGCGCGTCTAAAGCGGCGCGCAAGTTGGCGGGACGGTCGCCGAGATTGGTACCGAGTGCGAGATAAACAATATTTCGCATGCGTAGTTGGGCGTGACTATAACATCAATTTATACGAGATCATTCGAAAACTACCAGTTTTTACCACGGAGTCACCAAGTCTGAAAGACACTAAGAGAAAAAATTGTGCCTCAGAGCCTTGGCGGCTTCGTGGTTGTTTTCGGTTTGATTTTAGGTCAATTTTTATGGAGAGCGCGTGGGCGATGGCCGAGGCGCAGGCCCGCAACTTAAGATCGCCCCCGGTGAAATAAGCATAAACGGATGTATAGACGAACACAATAGGATGTAGACCTATGGCGCCGGATACCCATTTGAAGCCGGTGTTACATGCCGCATTGTGATTTCGATGCAGGCACACCCGGCATTCCTCTCAAAGGATCATTCAGGCAGTTGATGTTCTTCAAGATGCTCGATCACATCCGCGAAGAGCCAGTCCCGCACAAGCGGATGCCCCAAAATATCGGCCGGCAGATCCCGGATCAGTCCGGTCATCGCAGCCCGGGTCTCTTCGAATTGTGCCAGCGCCTCGGCTTCGCTCAGTGCATGAAACTTTTGGACAAATTCAGCGTTGAAGGCATCCGTATCCGGTTCCATATAAATGAACGCAGGGTCGGCCTGCACTTCCTTTACAACGCGCTGACCTTCCTGCCACCAGCCGACGACGTGGCCGAGCAGATCCTGAAGGGCGGCGAAGCCCTGTTCGTGCAGGAACCCGGCCCCTCGGTCCGGCGCGAGGCGTTTGAATTTGTCCATATAGGTTCCCCACTCATCCAGAGCGCGGAGTAGATCGGGTCGCGTGATTCCGGTCATCGAGTCTCCATTGACAGCCATGCTATACTATTTTCAATGTATTTTACCGTTTAACACCGGAGGTGTTCATGAACACAAATCCGATCTCCCGCCGGGACTTTTTGTCCCTCTCCGGCCTCGCCATTGCCGGATTCGCATTGACCTCCTGTCTGCCGGTCGCGCCGACCGTCGAGTGCGAATGCCCTGGAGTTGATGAAGCTTTGCAAATATTGAAGGAGGGGAACCAGCGTTATGTGGCGAACAAGACCATAGACCCTAATCAATCCGAGGCTCGCCGCGTCGAAGTGGCCCAGGGACAAAATCCTTTCGCCACCATTCTAGGCTGCGTTGATTCACGCGTGCCGCCCGAGATCGTGTTCGACCGCGGGCTGGGCGACCTGTTCGTCATCCGCACCGCGGGACAGGTCATCGACCAGGCGGTGTTGGGAAGCATCGAGTTCGGCGCCTTTGAATTGGGCATTCCATTAATTTTTGTGCTGGGTCATGAGAAATGCGGCGCGGTCAACGCGACGATCGAGGCCCTTGAACAGAACGCGCAAGCAGACGGTTCGATCGGTGTATTGGTGGAGGGCATTCAGCCGGCAGTCGAATCTGTAAGAAGCCAGCCAGGCGACCTGTTGGACAATGCGGTCAATGCCAATGTGGAACTGGGCGTCGCTCGTTTGAAAGAATCCCCCATCCTGGCGGAGTTGCTAGAACAGGGCAAGCTCAAGATCGTGGGCGGGCGTTACGATTTGGATACTGGCGCGGTCGAGATCACCGTCTCATAAACACGGCATGGAAATCACTAGTGCATAGGAAATTTTTCTTCTATTGTATTCTCGTCATAAGTCTGATACTCTCCGGTTGCGGAGTAGGATCCTCCAACCCAACCGAAGTGTCTATCCCCACAGTCAGTCCGGAGATGATCGCCGCCATGAATAACATCATTCCCAAACCTGTCTCTGTATCCAGGGCCGAGGGCCAGTTCACAATTACAGACTCCACGAACATTTACGTTGAACCCGGATCTGCTGAAGTTATGGCGATCGGCGAATATCTGGCGGACAAGTTGAGGCCCGCCACCGGATACCTGTTGAGTGTGCTGGAGGCAACCGGCGCGGCCGCCGGCGGGGATATCTATATCGGAACCGCGGGCGGGGATCCTGATCTGGGTGAGGAAGGCTATGAACTGCTGATCACTTCGCATATGGTGAGGCTTACCGCATACAAGCCGGCGGGCTTGTTTCGCGGCATTCAGACGATCCGACAAGTCTTACCTGCCGGGACAGAGGCTTCATCGGTTCAGGCCGGACCGTGGTCGATGGCCGCCGGGGAGATCAAAGACTACCCGCGCTTCGCCTGGCGCGGCATCATGTTGGACGTTGCCCGGCACTTCAGCAGCGTCGAGGACGTCAAGCGCCTGATCGACCTGAGCGCATATTACAAGATCAATCGCTTCCACTTACATCTCGCGGATGACCAGGGTTGGCGCATCATGATCAATGCATGGCCGAACCTGGCGAATCATGGCGGCAGTAGCGAGGTCGGCGGCGGTCCCGGTGGCTATTACACCCAGGAAGAATTCGCCGATATCGTGGCGTATGCCGAGAGTAGATACATCATGGTGATCCCGGAAATTGACATGCCGGGGCACACCAATGCAGCGTTGGCATCCTACCCGGAACTGAATTGCGATGGCGTGGCGCCCGCGCTTTATACGGGCACCGAGGTTGGCTTTAGCTCGCTGTGCATCGATAAAGAAATCACCTATACCTTTTTAGATGACGTGATCGGTGAACTGGCCGCCATTACTCCCGGGCCTTATATCCATATCGGCGGCGATGAGGCGAAAGCGACCCAGCCGGAAGATTATCTGCGATTTATCGAACGAGTGCAGGCGATCGTACAGGCGCATGGGAAAAATGTGATCGGCTGGGAGGAGATCGCTCAAAGCAAGATCCTCCCCACAACGGTGGTGCAGCATTGGAACAACGAAATGGCTCAGGCTGCCGTGGCACAAGGGGCGAAGGTCATCATGTCCCCGGCCACCAGGGCCTATCTGGATATGAAGTATGACGAGTCGACGGACCTGGGGCTTGCCTGGGCCGGCCTGACGGACGTGAAGGATGGATATGAATGGGATCCCGCGACTCAAGTGAGCGGCGTATCGGAGGCGGACGTGTTGGGTGTCGAAGCCCCGCTGTGGTCTGAGACGGTGGTAACCATTGACGACATTACATTCATGGTCTTCCCGCGGCTGCCTGGTTACGCCGAAATCGGCTGGTCGCCGGCGGCCGGACGGGATTGGAATGAATACAGCCTGCGTTTAGCCACCCATGGGCCGCGTCTCGATGCGCTGGGTGTGAATTTCTATAAGGACCCGTTGGTAACCTGGCCGTAGATCAGAAGGCAGTGAGCAGAAGGCAGAAGGCAGAATTCAGAATGCAGAATGCAGAAGGCAGTAAGAAGAAGGCAGTGGTCAGTAATCAGTAAGCGAGACAAACAATTAGTTTATGAAATTTGGGATCACACAATGGGGGTCCTCGGCGGAAGGATTTAATGCAAAGGCGCGGAGCCGCGAAGAAAGAGCCGAAGAACTTAAACACCACGGACACCAAGGACACTAAGGGCACAAAGGCGAAATCCTTCGTGTACTTGGTGTCCTTGGTTTTTAAACCCTCAGAACTTTGCGTCTTAGCGCCTTTGCGTTAAGCCTTGTGGCTTACAGTTTACCCATTGACCACGTTAACGAAATCCGCAAACAGACCATAGGCCGTCGGTTCGGGTCCGGCTAGCATGCCCTCGCGCTCGGCTTCGATGATCGAATAATCGCCGAGCACATCGGTGCGGAAGGTGACCCCGGTGGTGGAATTTTCCATGCCGTATAAAGGATCCGAAACAGCCACCAGGTCCGGTGCGACGCGAGCCCTGACCTCTTTTCCCAATTTTTCCCCCGAACAGACCAGCTTATAGCGCAGCCCATCCGCCTTCGCCTTTGCGATCATCTCTGGTGTGACGGCGCGGATTCCCGTCCGCTCGACCTGTCCGGGTGTGAAGGGCGCGTCCATCAGGACCGTGATCAGCGCCGCGACTTTGATGGCCGCGTCCCAGCCGTCCACGTCGGCGGACGGATCGGTCTCAGCCACGCCGATGCTCTGGCAATATTTGACGGCCTGGTCGAAAGACTCGCCGCTTTCCATGCGGCTCAGGATAATGTTTGTGGTTGCATTGAGGATGCCGCGGAAGGAGATCAATTCTGCGGCCGGCATGCTCTCGCGAAACACGGAGAACACGGGCGATCCGCCCAGCACCGTGGATTCGAAATAGAACTTTTTATTTTTTGCAGCCCCCAATTTCGTCAGCTCGCCATAGCCGTGCACGACCGTGCCCTTGTTGGCGGTAATGGCGTGCATGCCGATCCCCAGCGCAGTGCGGCAGTGGTCAAGTGCAGGCTCGCCGGTCTCATGATTGGAGGGCGAATTCTCGAACATTACATCCGCCCCGGAATGCTGGATGACGGACAGGGAATCCAGCACTTCAAAAGTGGAAAGCGGTGCGATCGAGGCTCCGCTCTCTGCCAATGCCAAAGCCATTTGAATATCGAGGCCGCCGGGATTGACCGCGAAGCCGTGCCGGCCGGTGGCGATGCCGGTTACAGAGAAGGCGATGTCATACTCTGATTTCAAGACCGGACGCTTGCGTTCCAACAAGCGCGCCAACGCGCGGGCGACGTTCCCAAAACCGATGAAGCAAAGATTGTAATGAGGCATGAAAGCTCCGGGTTAAAAAGTGTCAGGTGTCGAGTGTCAGGTGTCAGGTGTCAAGTGTCAGGTGCGATCACACTTGTTAGTTAATGCGATTATAAGCCAAACAGAAGCGGCTGTAAAAAAGGGACATAACGCTCCCTGGCGCCTCTCGTTTAACCAGATACGAGCGATCTGTGTGCGCCCCAAGAGCAGAACAGGGCCAACGCAGTAAAAAGCGCATGGAAAACGCAAATTTCGCGGCAGTCGCTGTCCATATTGTTGGAAACGTAACCAGGAGAGCGGGACAACGGCATCACGAAAGCCGAATGTCAAACGCCGCAAGGCTTGACCACTGTAACTGGTCGCGGGGTAATCCAGGTGTTGCTTTGCAAGCATATTAATTCGTTCCTGCCGAAAGGAGTAAATCCATGGATACCAGAAAACAATTCCAGCAAAATGCAGGTGTCTTTGCCGCCAACGGTCAGAGGCTCGGGCAGCTTGAGCGAGTGGTTTTGGATCCTGAGACCAAAGTCATCACCAACCTTGTGATCAGCAGAGGATCGCTGGTTGATAAGGAGGAAAGGGTCCTGCCGATCGAGATGGTGGCTGAAGCCACTGAAAACCAGATCACATTACGGGCACAGGCATCAAACCTGGAGGCGTTCCCTGTCTTTGAATCACCTCACTATGTGGTCACAGGTGAGGAGCCGCAAGACCCACCTTCGCCTCTGGCAGTGGCTGCGCCTAATCCGGCCTATGGCACACCTATAGTGGCTGCCGCGCTGGATCCCATTCCAACCGAGCCCATCCCGGATGAAGTGGTTGCCACCCGCATCGATCGCAACATTCCGGAAGGCACGGTTGCGATGAAAGAAGGTTCGCGGGTGATCACCACCGAAGGGAAACACGCCGGCAACGTGGAACGCATCCTGGCCGATGACCGGGCCGAGCAGGTTACCCATCTTTTGATTTCCAAGGGCCTGCTCTTCAAACATAAAAAACTCATTCCGATCAAGTGGGTCAGCATGGTGGGCGAGGAAGAAATCCACTTGCGCGTGAAACAGGCTGCGGTTGAAGAATTAGCTGACTCCGTGGCCGAGATCATATAAGGAGGCTTACATGCCCACTCAAGGACAACGTCGATCGATGACCGTCAAGAAGACCCAGCAGAGACCGAAACCAGCCTCCCGTCAACGCGCGGTTCAGCCTGCGGAGGGCCTCAAGCGCCGGAGACCAGGTACCACAGGCGAAGGTCACTACTATCACATTGAGGTCCGGCGCAAAAGAGAGTTCGTGACTTTCCGGACTCAGGACGTTGGCAGGAAGGGTCACGTGCAACGCGTGGCCGGCCAACGGCCGAACGGTACGTGGGATACGGTCAAATGGCTGATCGGCAAGGAAGATGCGCACATCCAGGACGGCATTCTCGTGGCGGATTCGAAAGCCGCTCAAAAAGTCTTCGCCGAGCTGGGCTCAAAACCGGTAAGTGTCAAAGGGGATGTCTTCGAAGCCAGGCCGCCCCGCAATGTGCCTGAGAGCGAAAAACCGACCGCGGCCCAACAGCTGGCGCAGCGTGAGAATATCAAGAAGGCGCAGTCTGCGCGACGCGGGAGATAAACATCTAACAAAATGTGCGACGTGGCGCCACGTCGCACATTTTTTATAACGGGGGCCAGGGGGTGACGCGGCGGTCTCTCGGTGGACGAGGGAAGCGGTGCGAGCGAAGCAACGCGTCCGCGCGGGACCGGAGGGCGGTCACCTCGACCGGGCTGAGGTAACGCTGAAGATCGGTCAGCAGACTGTCGCGAAGTCCTGCGACCGCAGGGAGTGTCGAAGGGTCGGAGGTGAGCGGCGAGAGGGCGGCCAGCAAATCGTCCGGGATGGGCTGACCGGCGAAGTCCCAAATGACCGTGCGCAGTTTGTCTTCTTCATGAAAACAGATCCCATGATCGATCAGCCACAGCTTGCGCGTCTCGTTCTCCACCAGCACGTGACCGGCTTTGCGATCCGCATTGTTGCACAATAGATCGAAGAGCACTACCGGCTGCAGGCGGGCCTTGTCTTCCTCGCTGAACGTGAAGTAGTGATATTCCGGGTCGTACTCGATATATTGCTGGAGTGAGCCGGGGCCATGTGGACCGTCTTCACGCAATATTGTATATGGAACAAAGTGAAAGCCAAGCGCTTCACTCACGAGATAGGCAGCCACCTCACGCAAGGCCAGGCTGTTCTCGGGAAAATCCCACAACGGTTGTTCGCCGCGCGCGGGTTTATACACGGCCGGGATCTCTTTTCCCTCGTGATGGACCGCGACCAGAAACGTGTAGTTGCTGCCCAGCATAAACTGCCCTTTCAGTTCGATTTCGCCGCACTGTAAGGTGGTCTTAAGCCCGGCGGCAGATTGAATATCGGTCATTGGTCTGGCTGGTCTACTAGTCTGACTGGTCACTGGTTACTTATTTACCGGTCACTTATTAGTGCTTATGCCCGTTCTTCTTCGGACAAAAGTGGCCTTCCGGTTCCATGGGCTGTCCGCATTGCGGGCACATGGGCCGGCCGCGCGAAGCCAGCTCCACGCCCCAGCGCGCCATGGCGCGCACCTGGGAGCGCGTGGCCCAATAGCGGACCACCGCGGCGGTCTCAGGATCGACATCTTCGGCCAGCAGTTCCTTGACGAACAAGACCACCAGGTCGCGTTCCTTATCGTAACCGAGTCCGATCTCGCCCACGCGAAAGAGCGGTTCCACGGGTGGGGAAATGCGCATCTTGTCTTCGATGTAATCGCCGGAGGCTTCATGAAGCTCCGGGTTTTGCTGTCCGATCTGTGCCAGGAACTGTTCGATCCCGACAGCCAGGGATTGCAATTGAGTCTTTTCGATAATCACAGTCACAATGCGCTGATCCTGCCAGGCATGAATATAAAAGACGCGCTGGCCCGGCTGGCCGAGTGCGTCGGCGGTGATATGGTCTGCGGGATCAACATCGATTTCAAAGCGAGGCATGATTTTCCTTCATTGCAAAAAGAGTATACCAAATCAACGCGAGCTTTTACAGAGTGTATAATCTCAACAACAGGCGAGCACATTGAGTGTCATCCTTCGGTCGCAACCCGTAGCTTCGCTACGGTTTTAGCTCCCTCAGGATGACATGGTAGGAGAGAGCCATGTACGATAAAAACAAACTTGGCGAATTAAAGCAGTCGCTCGAAAAATGGGAGCAGACCAGCCTGCAAAAGGCGCGCGCCTCCATGCCCGAGCGTCAGCCTGAATTCATCACCACTTCCTCCGAAGCGATCGAAGGACTGTACACGCCGATCGATGTGGCCGGGATGGATTACGCCACCGACCTTGGATTGCCGGGCGAATACCCTTATACGCGCGGCGTCCACCCCACGCTGTATCGCAGCAAACTGTGGACGATGCGCATGTTCGCCGGCTTCGGCACGGCCGAGGAGACCAACGCGCGCTTCA
>CAYUUJ010000051.1:0-8763 GCA_964447845.1 uncultured Anaerolineaceae bacterium | reverse complement strand
CAGCGCAGCGCCGCACGCCGACCGGGCAGCAACACCGCCCCCAGACCGTCGGAGGTGAGTGGCAGCAGCCGCAGCGTGAGCCACAGCGCCGCAGCGGCCGCACCGGCGCGGCTGCACTCGAGCGAGATCTCGCCCAGGTGCAGATAATATTTTGAATATGCCGGCTGCAGCAACACGATGCCGTGCTCCGTGGCAAGATATTTATTTACTGAGTCGAGCGCCTTTTGCGCGAAGCCGTTTTCAAGGCCCACACCTGCCAGAACACAGAAGCCCTGTGGCTCGATGTAGATCTTCCCTTCCTCGCATTCAGCCGAACCCACCTTGCAGCTGAAATCGTCGAAGGCCCGCACGAACCATTCCCCATCCCAGCCGTGTTGGTAAATAGTCTGGGTCATCTGCTCGGACAATGTCGAATAATAATCGGCCGTCTGGACCTTGAATGCCGGCTCTCCTTTTTTGACTTTCGAGCCGTAATGTCCTGCAATGTCTGCCATTTCCTGAGTCGAGGCCACGTACAGTCCGGCAATGAATACGCTCTCGGCCACTTTACCGTCTTTGTTGGTCGTGGTCTGAAAGCTCTGGCCCGGCGTATCCGAGAAGCAGTTCAGATTGAGGCAGTCATTCCAGTCGGCGCGGCCGATCAAAGGCAGGCCATGCGGACCGATCCGGTCCAGCGTATATTGGATCGAGCGCTGGAGATGTTCGTACAGCGGGGTTTCGCTGCCGGGTTGATTATCGTACGGAACCGGCTCATCCAGGATGCTCCAGTCCCCGGTCTCACGGATGTAGGCAGAGACGCCTAAAACGAGCCAATGGGGATCGTCATTGAAGTTCGATCCAACGTCGTTGTTACCGCGTTTTGTCAGTGGCTGATATTGGTGGTACGCGCCTCCGTCCGGCAGCTGCGTGGCGGCGATATCCAGGATGCGTTCGCGCGCCCGGGTCGGGACCATCTGCACGAAGCCCAGCAGGTCCTGGTTTGAATCACGAAAACCCAACCCGCGGCCGATGCCCGATTCATACAAGGAGGCCGAGCGGGACATATTGAAGGTCACCATACATTGGTAGGCATTCCAGATATTGACCATCCGATTAACGTGACCGTCGGGAGTCTGGACCTGTAATATCCCCAGGAGTTGGTCCCAATAAGCGCGCAGCGAATCGAACGCAGCGTCCGCATTAGCTCGATCCAGATATTTGGCAATCACCGGTTTTACACCCTGCTTGTTGATGGTCTGTGAATCCGGCGGATCGAATTTTTGATCTTTGGGATTCTCAAAATACCCCAGGATGAAAGTGATCTGTTTCTGCTCGCCGGGCTTGAGCGTGACCGGAACGTGATAGGAACCGATCGGCTGCCATCCGTTGGCGAACGAGTCGCCTGATCTGCCGCGTTCGACGGCGATCGGGCGATCCCAGCTCCGGTAGGGTCCTAAAAACGATTCGCGTTGTGTATCAAAGCCGGCTGGTTTCTCGGAGCAGGCGAAATAGGCAAAGTGGTCACGGCGCTCGCGGTATTCGGTCTTGTGATAGATGACGTCGTCTTCGATCTCCACCTGCCCTGTGGAAAAATTGCGCTGGAAGTTTGTGGAATCATCCAGTGCATCCCACAGGCAGAATTCGATCGCCGAGAAGACAGACAGCTCGGCGGGGGCTTCGCGCTGGTTGGTAAGGGTCACCTGCCAGATCTCCAGATTCTCTCCCAGCGGAACAAAATATCTTGTTTCCGCGTGGATGCCTGCGTGCTCGGAGGCTATCAGCGTATAACCCATCCCATGCCGGCAGGAATAATCCTGCAGATCGCTTTGAGTGGGTTGCCAGGATGGGGACCAGTAATCTCCACCTTCATTATCACGCAGGTAAATGTATCTTCCCCCGAAATCCAGCGGAGCATTGTTGTACCGGGAGCGGGAGATGCGCCGCAGGCGGGCATCCTTGTAAAAGGAATAACCCCCCGCGGTGTTGGAGATCAATCCAAAATAGGCCTCGCAACCCATGTAGTTGATCCAGGGCAGGGGAGTATCGGGTCGGGTAATGACATACTCCCTGTTGGCGTCGTCGAAATAACCGTATTTCATTCACAATTCCATTCTTGCGGATAAAAAAATTCGCGCACTGGGATTAAGCCTTCGCCAGGTCTTCAGCGATGGTTGCAAGCAGTTTTTGGGAGATATACGTCGGATGGTTGGCCGCCACCTGTTCAACGGTCATATCGCGTGCCATGCTCAGATCAGCCATGAGCAACAATCCGCCGATGTTCTTCGCCAGGATGGCGCTTCCATCCGGATCATCCAGCAGGGCGCGGATCGTTAAACCGGTGTGCAATCGTGAGGCGCGCGGTTCAGGTTCAATCGTCACAAGGCCGCTCATGCGAATATCACGGCTGGAGGCGCCGATCAGGATCTCAAAATCACCCGGCTCGATCGCCCACGAATCCTGTCCTTCGTCGAAATACCAGAAGGCTTCGCGGTCGAGCTTGAAAGTTATGGTTTTTGTTTCATTTGGTTTGAGTTCCACTTTGGAAAAGGCTTTAAGTTCCTTCTCCGGGCGCGACATTCTGGAGTTTACGGGGTGTATATACAGTTGAACCACTTCTTTTCCTGCCACTTTGCCGGTGTTGGCGACATCCAGCTCTACTTCGAGACTTTGATCGGAGGTAATGGATTTTGCACTCAAGCGCAGATCGCTATATGCGAAGGTCGTATATGAAAGCCCGTGGCCGAAGGGGAACAACGGAGCCAGTTCCTTTTTGTCGTAATACCGATAGCCGACGAACACGCCCTCACCATACTGGACCCTGCCATTCGTTCCGGGATAATTGATATAAGCTGGGTTGTCCTGCAACCGGATGGGGAAAGTTGTTGGCAATTTCCCGGAAGGGTTGACCGATCCCAGCAAAATATCCGCCAGCGCGTTGCCTTGTTCCTGGCTGTCGTACCAGAGTTGGATAACCGCCGATACTTTATCGATCCAGGGCATTTCAACGGGGGAGCCGGCGTTTAAGACGACGATGGTATTCTGGTTGGCTTCGGCGACGCGTTCGATCAGCTCGTTCTGCGCACCGGGCAGCTTCATATCGACCCGGTCGAAGCCCTCCGATTCCCATTCACCATTCAGGCCCGCCACCAAAACGACTACATCCGAGCGGCTTGCAAGCTCCACGGCTTCGGCGATCAGGTCGGGCGCGTGCGGCGGCAGGTGGCCAAAGCTGAGCGAGCGCCAGCGCGGGTTACCTTTCCAGACATATTCCACGCGCAAGGGATAGCCTTTGCCGGCCGTAAGTTGAAGGTCAACGGTTTTTTGCCGTCCGGATTCAGAGGCTGCCCAATGATCGATCACTAATTTGTCGTCAAAATACAAGCGCGCCTGTCCGATGGCATTGATTGCAAATGTATGCGTGCCGCTCTCCTGCGGCATGAAGAATCCCTCCATGCGCATGCTGAAGGCTTCCTGGTTCACCTTCGGTACTGTGTGTTCGTACCAACCATATTGAACACGGGTGGTCGCTTCAGAATAAGCCGGCGCACCCGACAAATCGGTATTATCGAACAGGCTCAAGCTGAGCCCGGATCGTTCATCCGAGGTGAATAATGTTTCAGGAGCTGGAGCCGGCAGATTCTTATGAATAAAACATCCAGGCGCGGTTTTCACCTGGATATTTTTGGCGTTGGCGCGGATCCCCTCGAACGGTGAAATTGCATAATGCGGAGTGACCGACGAACTGCCGCCGCCGAGGATCTGCGGTCGATCCGCATGCGGTCCGATGACCGCGATCGATTTTATTTTCTTGAGCGGCAGAACGCCGTCATTCTTGAGCAGGACGATCGCCTCGCGCGCCGCCTCCCGGATGATGACGCGATGTTCAGGCCGGTCTTTGGCGCGTTCCGGTCCCAGGGTTGGATTTTCGAATAATCCCGCCTTCTCCAGCACACCGAGCAAGCGGTGGATTTTGTCATCCAGTGTTTCTGTGGTAAGTGTGCCGTTCGCAAGCGCGAGTTTGACATGCTCTGCGCTCATCCAGCGTCCCGGCCCCGGCATCTCCAGATCGAGCCCGCCTGCCGGGACATTCGCATCGTAGGTGCCGAACCAATCCGACATGACAATGCCGTCAAATCCCCATTCGCCTTTTAGGATATCCAGCAAGGTGTGATCATTCTGGCAGGCGTAAGTACCGTTGACGCGGTTGTAACCGGACATGACAGCCCAGGGTTTTGAATTTCGGATCGCGATCCGGAACGGTTCAAGATAGATTTCGCGCAAAGTGCGTTCGTCCATCTCGGAGCTCATGGAAAAACGTTCATATTCCTGGTCGTTGGCGACGAAATGCTTAATGCACGCCCCCACGCCTTTATCCTGAATGCCTTTTATGTAGGCTGAAGCGATCATTCCGCTGAGGTAGGGGTCTTCGGAAAAACATTCAAAGTTGCGTCCGGCGATGGGCGTGCGATGGATATTGACCGTCGGCGCCAGCAGGATATGAGCGCCTTTGGATTTAACCTCATCGGCCAGGACGTTGCCCACTTTTTCAACAAGTTCCGGATTCCATGTCGCCCCGAGTGCAATGCCGACCGGCGTCGCAACCGATAGAGGACCCATGCCTCCCCATGCGCCGCGGGCACCGTTGGGCCCATCGGTAACTTTGAAAACCGGGATACCCAATCTTTCAACTGCCGCGCTGTGCCAGAGGTCCGCACCGGCGAGCATGGAGATTTTTTCATCCAACGTCATTTGCTGAAGTAATTCGGTGATGCGAGACATTGTTTCCTTGCAATAAATGGATTTGAAAAGAATCGGGGCAAAACTAGAGTTGAGCGAAAGAGATCAACTCAATATTCCTGGCCTGGATGGCCGCTTTGACCGAGGGGTCTGTCAACACATCGAATTCAACTTTGCGTTGTTCTGCATATGAAGTGATTTTTCGAAGACCATCGTCAACGTGTCCCGGGTGACACATGATCTCGAAGGTCCCTTCCGGCATTTCCTCGATCATATGCAGCAGATCTGCGCGTGTGGCTTGCTCATCGTAAAAATCGGCCAGGAATGCATCCGGTCGCGGCGGATCAAACTCAGCCAGCAGCTTGGGCGCATACGTTCGGATCGGTCCCATCACTTCGGGCGGCAGTCCCGCCATGTCGTCACTGCCATATGCGAAAGGCAGCCGGATGCCGCAGTCATATTCTTTTGCGAATTCAAGCATGGCGCGAAACAAATCCGGGCTGAAGTAGGAAGAGTGATGATGCGAATCGAGATGCGTGGGTTTGTGCCCCGTCGCCTGCACGAATGCCTCAATCTGTGCCCGCCATTCTGATCGGACCTCATCAATTTGGATCTCTTTTAGCCGTGAGATCAAGACCGGCAATTTAAGGAAATTGCCCTGTTCATCCGTTATGGACTTAATTCGTTCACGCGGGACGATGGGCCTGTCCGCCGTTAAAACCAGGTGGACTCCCAGCCCGAGCCGCGTCGTCTCTCGCAAAGCGATGGCAATGTCCGCTGTGGTGGTCGGTATGTTCATCATGCAGGTGGTGGAGGTGACCACACCGCGCAGGTGCGATTCGCGGATGCCCCGCGAGACTTCGGGTGTGCGGCCGTAATCGTCGGAGTTGATGATCAGTCGGGTGCTCATGTTCGAATCTATTTTTCTACACCTTTCAAATATTGCTCGTATAAGCCGGTCAGGTGCTCCAATGGATTTGCGTAAAATGCATCCGGGTCGATTGTCAGCCTGGCATACTCGGGAATCGGTTTGACCTGTGGTTTGGTGGCCGAAAAATCCTGGAAGACCTTGGCGTGCGGTTTGAGGGATCCGTCCGGCCGTACCAGGCCGAAGAAACGCTCATGACGGGCTTCCTTGCAGGGTGGCAGATCCCAGAGTTCCGGAACATAATCCGCGAAGCACCAGACCATCGCTCCGGTCGCGCCGCTGTCTTGCAGTTTTGGCAGGGTCAGACGCAGAAACTCCGCCAGGTCTTCCTCGGAGGCCATGAATTGTTCGCGCTCCCGGCCATGCGATTCCCATTTCATAATGTAGCTGGTTTCACCGGGCGCGGCGGTGCATCCGCCGAACTCTTCCATCAAGACAGGTTTGCCGCCCAGGGCGGCGGTCACTGCGCATGTAAAGGGAACAAAATCGGGGTCCAGTGGCTGTCGCGCCCAGGGTGTGTACATCGGATAGGAGTGCATCACCGCCACGTCTGTTTCAGGAAAGACTTGATCGATACGCAAGCCGTTGTCGCGATGCAGGCTGTCGCCGTGCAAGCCGCACGTCACCGGATGCACAGGATCGAGATCATGGATCAACCCGACCATTTTCCGAACCCAGGCGCGGCCGGCTTTGTAATCGTTCGGCCAGGCGAACAGATCCGGTTCGTTGCCCAGGTTCCACATCCAAACCGCAGGATGATCCTTCATCGCGCCGACCACCGTGCGAATTAAGAGTTCCTCCGCTTGAAGAGCCATCGGATCGTGAAACATGTTGCGGTATCCGCCCTGCACCACTTTGCCCTGGCTGACCACGTCCCTGATCCAGTCGTGATGGGGGAGCGGACCGCCCAGCAGCCAGCGCGGGCTCCAATTCGGGCCGCTCATGTGGCCGGTGAAGAAGGTCACGTCCAGGCCGAGCTTATTTTCGTCCGCTATATCTGCAACGCGGATGAGGTTGGCGAG
Source organism: uncultured Anaerolineaceae bacterium (assembly GCA_964447845.1). Classification (GTDB taxonomy): domain Bacteria; phylum Chloroflexota; class Anaerolineae; order Anaerolineales; family Villigracilaceae; genus DASXQN01. Next base: position 2,097 of record CAYUUJ010000051.1, on the reverse strand, counting down.
GACTTTTTTATCCACGCTATCCGGCTGCGGCTGAAAATCGTCCCACAGCAGAAACAACCGCACGACGTTCAAGCCGATCTCGCGGATGATCCCAAACTCTTCACGCACCTCACCGGCGTCGAAGTCGTTCCACCAATACATGGCTTTGCGACGCGGCCAATAGTTGACACCGAGGGTAAAAGGTTGTGACATTTTAAATAGCCTGTTCTTTTTTATTCCGGCGCTGGCATTAGTGCGCAGGTTGGTTGCTTACGGCTGGTGTGCGGTTTGGTAGATCGCATTGACGAGAGAGAACTCTCCCGTAGCGTCCTGATCGAGGGACCAGAACATGATGCCGCCTGCGCGTTGCATCGCAATGCTGGTCTTTATTTGGATGGTTGGGATGCCATTGTAGATCTGATTCGCGCCTACAAATTCCAATGAGTCGGACTGTGCGGCTGCGGGGTCCTCATTGACGAGTTTGGAGAACGGAATTCCGCCGGGACGGCTGTAGAAGGGAACGCCCATGATGGTCTTATCGGGCGGCAGGCCGCGGCCGAGCCAGTAGTCCAAGCCGCGCTCGAATTGTTCCATTGTGGCATGATCGGATCCATCGTAGGTCATAATATTGACAAAATCCATCAGCGCGAAGGATTCATTTGGGATCCCCTGTCCGTATTCGTCCCCGTATGAGATCACGGCCGCGGTCAACAACTTATCGGGCATGGCCGCCCGTAACTCGCTCATTAACGTTACGAAGTTCTGTGCCGATTCCCCCGGATCCGGATACTCCCAATCGATGTCCGCCCCGTCGAACCCATATTCGTTCAAGACGGATACCAGACCCTGAATAAAGGTCGCGCGCGTCCCGGCATCCGACGCCAACTGCTCGAACTCCGCATCCCAGCCCCAGCCGCCCACCGACAGCAGCACGCGTACGTTCTGGCTGTGAGCGGTTTCGATCAGTTTCTTTAACTTCCATGAATTAGGGAGTGGGGCAAACGTGCCATCTGCATTGGGAATGATGAATGCGTAATTGATGTGTGTCAACTGGTGGAAAGGGATCGTTTCCACCACCATCGCATCCGTGGCGTAGGCGAGAATAATGAAGCCGGGTTGTTCGGGAGCGGTTGTCATTGGTGATGTTGGAGCGGAGACAGGTGTTGCTGGACCGGCGCAGGCAGTCAATAAAATGGCGAACAGGCTCAGGCACACGCCGAGCCGTAGAGTCGAACCAGCGCTCAAGGGATTTGAAAAAGTGTGAGGCATATCAATCCGCCACCGGATATCATGCCGACTTGACAGAGATGTTTTGAAGGGAAGCGATCGAGCTGGTGAGGGCTTTCCGGATTTCAGGTGTGATTCTGATCCCGACAGTTTCCATCCCGATCATCGCCGCGCCGACCACGGGCGGAGTTCCCAACCGCACCAGCCGGGCTTTGGGAGCAACATTATGAATGGTTGTGCGCATCGGATCCACCAGAAGGGGTCCGCCTTTGAACATACCGCCCGTCAGGACCACATCGAAAGCCAGATTTTCGAACTCGAGCTGGCGGATGACCGCGTTGGCCATTTCACCCAGTTCGCAACCCGCCCATTGGATCAACTCAAGAGCGACTCGGTCCCCTTTTTCGGCCACTTGAAAGACAAGCGGGGCCGCGTCCGATCCGATGTGATAGCGGGCCTCGGTGTAACCCTCCAGCAGGTCCTCAATGTGTTTCGCACCTGCATATTTTATGATCGCATCCGATAGGGCAGTGTGCGGGCCGCGTCGCGTCCAGGCGTAACCGATGAGTTGCATGCAGTGGTGCATCAACTCCGTGCCGCCTGCGCCTTCGCCCATGGTTACACCATAGCCGGTGACGCGCCCTTCGCGTTTATGATCCTTGTCCCAGCCGCGGCAATTGCAGCCGGTCCCAGAGACAACGGCCACGCCCCAACCGTCCTCCGCCCCGGCAACCAGGCCGGTCACGGCATCGTTTACGAATTTGATCGGTGTTTGCATTCCAAGCCGACGGATGGTGGCCGCCATGCTGCCTTCTTCAGACGACCAATCGAAGCCTCCGATCCCGAAGCCGGAACCGGCGGTTTCTTTGATCGTCACGCCGGCCATCTGCA